>VBJP01000034.1:23588-40137 GCA_005880165.1 Chloroflexota bacterium
TCCGGCCATCCTCGCCCTCGCCGCTATCGGTCACCAGGCGGTGAGGCGGATCCCAGGCGGTCACCTTGGACTCGATCGTGAATCCGGCGAGCGTTGTTCGGGCCGCGCCGCCAAGCCGGGGCTCGATCTCGTTGGTCCCCATGAACCAGGCATCCATGCCGCGGCCGGTCGAGATCGCCTCCCAGGCCTCTTCCGGACTTGCCTCGGTCTCGATCTCCGCGCGGACTTCGAAGGGCTTGGCCATGTCAGGACTCCTTGTTGCCGATCTCGAGCGTCGCGGTCTTGAGGCTCGGATGTATGGCCACCACGACACGATGGTCGCGTCCTCGTGGGGCGCTTCCGTGGTGATACTTGTGGACGAGCGCCGTCACGGCGCCCGCGAGCTCGTCGGCGAAGGCTGCACGGTCCGTGGCGGAGGCGAACCGCACCTCGCCGTCGAGCGCAAACGTCGCAACCCGCTTGTGGGCCTTCGCGGCGCCGACGATCAGTGCTCCGACGTCGCGCACCAAACGGGCTGCGATCGCCAGCAGCCAGAATGCGGACAGCCGGTCCGGGGACCGCAACGGATCAGGCTGCAGGGATGCCAGTGCCGCGGGGGAAATCACGAAGGAGGCCGCGCTGGCGCGCATCAAACGCTCCGTGACGTTCCCTTTTCGCCGTTCCTCCACCAGCTCGACGAGCCCGTGCTGCTCGAGCATCTTGAGGTGGTAGTTCACCTTCTGGCGCTGGAGGCCCACACGAGCCGCGAGCATCGCGGCAGATGCCGGCTCAGCAAGCTCAGCCAGGAGCCGAGTACGCATTGGGTCGAGAGAGATCTCGGCGACCCTCGGGTCGTCGATGACACCGACGTCGAGCACGCCACCATCCTCTCACCGACAACATTTCCTGTCAAGGAGAGAAGACTGGTCGGGTGACCCGGGTGAGCAATGTTGGGCGGGGATCAGTCAGTCGTCGTGGCGAGGTCCAAGCAGCAGAGGCCAGCCGAGCTTGTCGGCGTACTGCGGACGCAACCGCTCGGTGTTGTACATCCGGGCGACGTCGATGCGGCGCGGCCCGAGCTCGGGATCGGGCAGGGGGGCATGGTCGTACTTCCCGTCGCGAATCGCGACCATCCGCCCGCTGGCGCCACTGATGAGCAAATCCATGGCCACGTTGGCGAAGGTCATGGCCACCATCTGGTCCAGCGCATCCGGATCACCGGATCGCAGGTCGTAGGTGAGGTCGCTGTGCACGGTCTCGACGCCGGTCCGACGGCGAAGCTCCTCCGCCAAGGCACCGCCCACGTCGATCTTGTGCCGATGGCCGTAGGCGTCCGGCTCGCCCTCTTCTCCCAGCGTGCCGCCGTTCCAGATGGCACCTTCCGAGGCAATCACGAACGCATAGCTCGATGGGTTGGCGCGACGATCCTCTGTCAGCAGCTCGGCGAGCGCATCGAGATCGAACGTGGCTTCGGGGATAACGCATCGGGCGCTCGTGACGTAGGCGGCGTACCACGCGGTGTAGCCGCTGTTTCGCCCGAAGATGCGAAAGACCCCGATTCGCTCGTGGCTGCCCAGCGTCGTCCGCTGGCGGTTGATCAGTTCCCGGGCGCGGGTCACCGCCGAGCTGAAGCCAATGCAGTACTCGGTGCCCTGGACGTCGTTGTCCATCGTCTTGGGGATCGCCACCATCGGGACCCCCTCCGCGCCAAGCCGGTGCCCGTAGCCGAGCGTATCGTCCCCACCGATCGCGACGAGGCGCTCAATGCCCAACCGCTCCAGGTTCTCGAGCACGAGCGGCGTCAGATCATAGGTGCCCTCCGCCGTCTCATACGCGCGCAGGCGGATCGGATCGAGGTGGTCGGGAAGACGAGAGGCCTTCATCTTCCCGGGATTCGTTCGCGAGGTGTGGAGGATGGTCCCTCCGGTCCGATCGATCGCGCGGGTCGTGCGCCGATCCAGCGGACGGATGTAGTCGGGATCGGGATCCGGGCCGGCCCGCAGGTGGGTGAGGCCTTCCCAGCCGCGCCGGATGCCGAGCACCTGGAAGTCCATCTCGGTAGCGCGGTAGACCACGCTCTTGATGACCGAGTTGAGGCCCGGCACGTCTCCCCCGCCGGTGAGGATCCCGATGCGCGTCGCCATTCGACTCATCTTCGCGCGCCACTGCAAGGCGTGTATCGACCATCCGACATTCGGCCAGAATGGACCAATGTGCGGACGCTTCGCGCAGCCGCGATCTTCGGACGAACTGGCGCGCATCTTCGCCGCCCGCCGCGTCACCGAACTCGAAGGGGACCGGTTCAACGTTGCGCCGACCGACGAGGTGGCGGCCGTGGTCGAGCGCCACGGCGAGCGGCAGCTGGACACGTTTCGCTGGGGACTGGTGCCGTACTACGCCGAGACTTCGCACGAGGCGGCTCGCCTGATCAACGCCCGTGCCGAGACGGTCGAGAGCTCGGGCGCCTTCAGAACCGCCTTTCGTCGCCGGCGGTGCATCGTGCCCGCGGATGCCTTCTACGAGTGGCGGCGCAGTGCGTCGGTCGATGCCGGTGAGCAGCAGCGGCCACCAGCGGCTCGACCGCAGCCGTACGCCATCAGGCGAGCCGACGGCCAGCCGATGGCCTTCGCGGGCCTGTGGGCGGTGTGGCGCGACCCGCTGACGGCCGGGCGCCTCTTCACCTGCACCGTCGTGACCACGACCGCCAACGACCGGCTCGCGCCGCTGCACTCGCGGATGCCGGTCATCCTCGAGCCGGACGACTGGGAGGACTGGCTGGCCGAGACCGGCGAGGTGAGGGTGCTCAGGAGCCTGCTCCGACCGGCTCCCGAATCCGCGCTCGAGGTCTACCCCGTTGGCCTGGCCGTCAACAGCGTGCGCAACAACGGTTCGGGCCTGCTGGATCGGGTGCCGGAGCCGGCCAGCGCATCGGTCTCGTGAAGATCGCGCTCCCATCCGACGCAATGGTGGTGCTGGTCGGTATCGCGGGCAGCGGCAAGTCGACCTTTGCCCGAGCTCACTTCGCCCCCACCGAGATCCTGTCTTCTGACGCATTCCGCGCGGTCGTCGCGGACGACGAGGCCGACCAGGCGGCTAGTGAGGACGCCTTTGCCTTGCTGCATATCGCGCTGGCGCTGCGGCTGCGCCGCGCTCGCCTGGCGGTCGTGGACGCCACCAACGTCGAGGAATGGGGACGCCGTCAGCTCCTGGACATCGCCAACCGCACGCAGCGGCCCAGCGTGGCGATCGTGCTCGACATTCCCGTGGCCGTCTGCCTTGCGCGGCTCACGAGCCGCGGCATCCGACCGGTCCCACCGCATGCCGTGCGGCGCCAGCAGCGTGACCTGCGTCGCTCGTTGGCGGGGCTGCTGGAGGAGGGATTCTCGGCGATCTACGCAATCGACTCGCCGGAGGCCGCGGCGACTGTGCACGTCGAACGCATCGCGCCGGTGAGTGCCGCGCGCGACGTAATGTCCCGAAGGAACCGCGCCCGACGCGACGATGCGAGATCATCGAATCGACACCGGAACGCTTGATGCAATCTCGTGATCCGGTTGCGCTGCCCCTTCGGGACGACCGCAGAATAGCCAACCGCGGCGCGACGGCACAAGGCGGTTTATCCCCGAGTTTTCCGGTTCGTTCGCGGCCTATCCACAGGCTATCCCCACGCGCTAGGCTGCCTGCCATGCACAAGGGAATGTGGGCCAAGGCGCCTCCGGACCTGGTCGAGCGCTTTGATGCCGGGACCGCCTGGCTCCTCGCCGAGCCCGGCGTCGAGCGGCGCCAGATGTTCGGCTATCCGGCGTGCTTCGTGGGCGGCAACATGTTCACCAGCCTGCACCAGGACCGATGGGTGGTGCGCTTGGGCGATGCCGACCTGGCGCGCCTGGCCGAGTTGGGAGGTACGACCTTCGAGGTCATGCCCGGTCGCCAGATGAAGGGCTATCTGGTGCTGCCGAAGGAGCTCAGCGAGCCTGCGACAGCGCGGCCGTGGGTCGAGCGGGCTCTGGCCCTTGGTCGCTCGCTGCCAGCCAAGCCCAAGAAGCGCTAGATCGCTCCCGAGAGGGTGTCGCACTCGGCCGGGTTGCCGCTCGAATATCCGGTCGAGAACCAGTGCCGTCGTTGTTCAGACGAGCCGTGGGTCCAGGTCTCGGGATTGACCTGCCCGGTGGTCTCCGCCTGGATTCGATCGTCGCCCACGGCGGACGCAGCGTCCAGCGCGTCGGCGATGTTCGCATCGGTGAGGGGTTGGAGGTACTTGGTGTCGACCGCGTGTGCCGCCCACGCGCCGGCGTAGCAATCGGCCTGCAGCTCTATGCGCACCGACCTGCCGCTGGCACCCTGGGCCCCAGCGGACCCCCGCAGGACGCCCAGCACGTCCTGCACGTGGTGGCCGTATTCATGGGCGATCACGTAACCCTGCGCCAGCGACCCGCCTTGCGCGCCGAATCGCGTGCGCAGCTCGTCGAAGAAGCCGAGGTCGATGTAGACATAGCCATCGTTGGGGCAGTAGAACGGTCCGACCTCGGTGGTCGCCGTGCCGCAACCGGTCCCCAGCGACCCGGTGAAAAAGCGCGTCTTGGCGGGGGTGTAGGTCTGGCCGGACCTGGCGAACGCATCGCTCCAGAAGGCCTGCACGCTGTTGACGTAGCCAACGATGCGGCAATCGTCCTTCTGGTTGGCGTCGGTCCCGGTCTGGCACTCCGCGGCGAGTGCGCTGCTGGGCGCCGGCCCCCCTTGCCCAACCGTCTGGTTGATGAGCTGGTCGAGGGCGCCTGCCTCGCTGGTCGAGGGGACCGATCCGGTCAGCACCGCATAGAGCAGGACGATGATCAGCCCCAGGCCGCCTCCGCCGACGGCCACGCCACGCCCGCCGATTCCCCGTCCGCGCTGGTCCTCGACCTGAGAGGGGTCGAGGCGCGCGTTGGGATTGAAGCTCATCGGTCCCTCTCCGCTCGCCTGGTGTCGCCGCTGTACGAGGTCGCAAGCCGCATGCCGCGCGCAGCAGGCGCGTTACCCTGTCGCAAGCACGATGGCAGACCGCGCCACGCTCCACATCATTCATGAAGGCTCGATCGACGACGACCACGTGACATCCACGGTTTCGCTGATTCTCGATGGGGATGCGCGCCTGATCGTCGATCCGGGAATGGTCGCGGACCGTCGCGAGATCGTGGACGGCCTCGCCCGCCACGGCGTGGAGCTCGACCAGGTTACGCACGTGCTGTTCACCCATCACCATCCGGATCACACCCTCAACGCCGCCCTCTTCCCCAACGCCGACGTGGTGGATGCGTGGGCAACCTACCGCGGGGACCTGTGGCTCGACCACAGCGGCGACGACTTTCACCCGACTCCGCATGTCCGTCTCCTCGCAACGCCCGGCCATTCGGCACAGGACATCACCTGGCTGGTCGACACCGATGGCGGCGTGATGGCCTGCACGCATGCCTGGGGCCTGGCCGACAGCAAGCCGGAGGACGACGGGTATGCGACCGATCAACGCGCGCTCGCGCAGAGCCGCGAGCAGATCCTCCGGACGGCGGATATCGTGGTGCCCGGCCACGACGCGCCGTTTCCCACCGGACGGGATTCGCGTGGCGCCTGACCTCGCCGCGTTCGACGCCCTCTGCGACGAGCGCTTCGACCGCTGGGTCGACGAGCTCCGCGAGTTCTGCGCCATCCCGTCCGAGACGGATCAGTTTCCCGATCTCGAGCGGGCTGCAGGATGGGTCGAGGGGCGTCTGCGAGCCGCCGGCGCCGAAGTGACGGTGCTACGAGAAGAGGGCGTCCCGCCGCTCGTCGTCGGTGAGCTGGGGACGGGGCCGCGCACGTTGATCGCCGTGCAGCACTACGACGTCCAGCCAGCGGCCCCACTGGACCTGTGGGACACGAAGCCCTACGACCCGAGCCTGCGCGACGGGCGCCTCTACGCGCGTGGCGTGTGCGACGACAAGGGCGAGCTCCTGCATCGCATCCAGGCGGTCGAGGCCCTGCGAGACGCGATGGGGGAGCTTCCCTGCCGGGTTCGCTTCGTGGTGGAGGGTGAGGAGGAGAGCGACAGCGCCCACCTCGCCAGGCTGCTGGCCCAGCGACCCGGGTTCTTCGAGGGCGATGGAGCGCTCATCGAAGGTGGCGGCGTCGACGAGAAGGGCCGGCCGCAGCTCGTCTGCGGCGTCCGCGGGATGGTGTACGCCGAGCTATCGGTCCGCACGCTCGGCTTCGACGCACACTCCGGCGGCGCCCAGCTGCTCCCCAACGCCGCCTGGCGGCTCATCGAGGTGCTCGCCACCCTGCGAGCGCCGGACGGAACGGTCACCATCGATGGCTTCCTGGACGACCTCGCCTCACCGACGCAGGAGCAGCTGGATCACCTGCGGACGCTTCCCTTCGAGGAAGAGGAGATCAAGCGCATCTACGAAATCCGCGAGTTCGTGGGCGGTCTCACTGGCAGGGCGGCGCAGATCGCCGACACCTTCCGGCCGACCTGCAACATCTCGGGCATCAGCTCCGGCTGGACCGATGCCGGCGTGAAGACGATCACGCCGGCGGAGGCGTTCGCCAAGGTGGACATGCGCCTGATCCCTCACCAGGACCCCGCGCGTATCGCCGAGCAGCTGCGCGCGCACCTGGATCGGCGTGGCTT
Source organism: Chloroflexota bacterium (assembly GCA_005880165.1). Lineage (GTDB taxonomy): Bacteria > Chloroflexota > Limnocylindria > QHBO01 > QHBO01 > CF-82. The sequence goes on from VBJP01000034.1 coordinate 30,214, forward strand.
CCAGGACGTGGCGATGACCGTCTTCCGTGGTGAGCATCCGTACTGGACGCCCATCGGCGACCCCATGGTCGATGCGGCCGAGCGCGCGCACGTCGGGATCTTCGAGGAGCGGCCGCTACGCTGGTTCAGTGCCGGCGGAACCGCACCGATGCACCAGGTCTGCGCTCCGCACAGCCTGCCCATGGTGACGCTGGGCGCCGGCGACCCGGAGGTGCGCGCCCATGCGCCGAACGAGAGCTACAGCCTCGACCTGATGCGACGGGCCATTCGCGTGACGGGTCGCTTCCTCCAGGAGTTCGCGGCCATCGAGGCCTGACTGCGGATCAGCCGGCCGCGCCGGCAGCGTCGCTCGCGTCTCCCGCCAGGTAGGTCGCCAGCTGCGGCGCCGTCAGGGGCCGCGCGAAGTAGTAGCCCTGCCCAAGCTCCGCGCCGATCGTGCGTAGTCGGGCTGCCTGCTCGGGTCGTTCGATTCCCTCGGCGAGGGTGACCAGGCCAAGCGTCGCGGCCAGGCGGATGATCGAACGCACCACGGCCAGGGTCTCCCGTCCCGAATCGAGCCCGGCGACGAATGACCTGTCGATTTTCAGCATGTCGACAGGCAGCTCGGGGAGGTAGCTGAGGGACGAGTAGCCCGTTCCGAAGTCGTCGATCGCCAACCGCACTCCGAGCTGCCGGATCCTGCGCATCGAGGCCAGCGTCGGCTCGGAGCGCTCCAGCAGCAACGATTCGGTGAGCTCCAGGATCAGCCGGCCGGGGGCCAGGCCCGTTTCGTGGAGGACGGTGCTGACCTCGTTGGCGAAGTCGTCGCGTCCCAGCTGCACCGCGGACACGTTGACCGAAACGCGCAGCTCGCGGCCGAGCTGGGAATGATCGAGCGAGCGGATCTCGCGACAGGCGGTCTCCAGCACCCAGCGGCCGATCGGCACGATGAGCCCGGTCTCCTCCGCGATGGGGATGAATTCGGTCGGCCCAACCAGCCCGGACGGTCGTTCCCAGCGCGCCAGCGCTTCCACCGCAATCACCTCGCCAGATGTGAGGTCGAGGATCGGCTGGTAATGAATCGTCAGCTCCCCGCGCTCGAGGGCCTGGCCCAGGTCCTCCCGCATGCTCAGGCGTCGCACGGCCGCTTCGCGCATGTGGGGGGCGTAGATGGCGCTGCGGCCCTTCCCGAGCATCTTGGCGGTGTGCATCGCCACGTCCGCGTTGCGCAGCGCCTCCTCGGCGCTGCGCTCGGACCGGTCGGGGAATGCGATCCCCACGCTGGCGGATGGCGAGACAGATTGCCCGTCAAGGAGCAGCGGTTCGCGAACTCTCCTGAGAAGTCCGCCAATGGCGGCGTCGATCGCCTCTCGACTGCCGCGGTGGAGCAGCAACGCGAATTCGTCGCCACCGAGCCGTGCGGCAGTGTCCGGCGGGGCCAGCTCTCGCTGGAGCCGCTCGGCGACCTCTACCAGCAGCCGGTCACCCGCCGCATGCCCCAGGCTGTCGTTGATGGTCTTGACGTCGTCGAGATCGACGAGCGCCACGGCCAGGAGGCCACCAGCCACTTCCTCCGTCGCGCGCGCGGCCAGGTGATGCGCCAATCGGTCCAGGACCAGCGGGCGGTTGGGTAGGCCGGTGAGCGGATCGGTGAACGCCTGGCGACGCAGCTGGTCCTCGAGCTCGCGGCGCTCGGTGACGTCGCGGCAGTTGAGCACGATCCCGCCCACCTCGGCGTCGGTCAGCAGGTTGGTGCCCGCTACTTCGAGCCAGCGCCAGCGTCCATCGGCATGGCGGACGCGAACCTCTCCGCTGTGCGTGGCAGAAGGATCCGCGGCCAGACGCGCGAGAGCCGCCTTCATCCAGTCACCGTCCTCGGGATGGACGAGGTCGGGAAGGCTTCGATCGGCCCATGCCTCGCTGGGCTCTCCCAGGATCGCGCCGATGGCCGGACTGACGTAGCGCGTCATCCCATCGGCGTCCACCAGGAGCACAAGGTCGGTGGAGTTCTGGACCAGGGAGCGGAAGCGCGCTTCGCTGCGGCGCAATCGACCGGCAAGGTCCGATAGGAGCCGGTTGGCGCCCCGGAAGGCGCCCCACAGCAGGCCCAGCAGCACGAGCCCGAGCGCCCCGACGATGAGCGGCACGTCCCTGCGGGTCGTGTCGATTCCGGCCTGGAGCGGGCCAGCATCCTGGTACACCTCGTAGGCGCCGATCGGGTCGCCCCCCGACGGCCCGCTGATCGGCATGTAGATCTCCAGCACCACCGGCGCGATGCCGCGCTCGAAGACGTTCTCGTCGGCGTTGGGTGCCGTGATCTCGGTTGCGGTGTCGCCGTCGAGCGCTTCGGCGAGCTCGTCGGAGACCGCAAAGCGATGCCCGCGCAGGTCGGGCAGATCGCTGAAGACAACCGTTCCATCCCGTCGCCAGATCTTGATGCGCAGGAGCCGGTCGCCGCCGGTCAGCTGCTGCAGCTGGCCGTTGACCGAGGAGGCCAGCTTCGGATCGATGGGGTCATCGAGGGATGCCCGGGCCAGCAGCGGATCGACGTAGCCGTGGACGACTGCTCCGACGGCGCGAACTGCCTCATCGATCCCGGTCTGCTGTTGATGGCTCGCCACGGTGGTGGAGACGGCGACCGCGGTCGCGAGCACCAAGCCTGCTGCCAGGATCGGCACCAGCAGCTGGAGGGAGGGTAGCCGTCGACCGATATGGAGGTTGGGGACCTTGGGCATGCCCTTTCCCGTTCGGCTGAGATGGACGCGAACCGTACGGTACGGAGCCTCGCGGGCCCGGCGGATAGCCCAATGGTCCCGGTTAGGTCCCGCTTGCCTTGCGGGCACGCGCAGCCCGCGGCGGTGCGCCGCCTCATGGCCTCGGTCGGTCGATCAAGGCATAGGCGCAGTCAGCGTCAACTGGAGGATGGGAGCAACGGCAGCGACTAGCTGTTCGGGCGCGGCCGCCGTGAGTGGAGTGACCCCGACCACGAAACGTCCGAACACGAGACCCACGACCTGGGACCAGATGAGCGAAGCCCGCAGCTCCGGCTGATCGACCCCCAGTTCCCGGATCGCCGGAAGCAGGCTCGATTCGAGAATGCCACGCAGGGCTTCAGCTGCCCGCGGATCACTGGTGGCGGATCGTGCGATTCCCAGCAGGACCTGTAGCGACCGCGGCTGCCCCCAGATGGAAACCGCGAACCGCATCATCCGCTCCCCGAGTCCGTCGAGCCCGCCCCTCACCAGCAGAGCAGCCAGGTGCTGCGGGTCGAACGGTAGTTCGATGCTGGCGACGAACAGCTGCTCCTTCGAGCCGAAATAGTGGTGAACGAGCGCGGGGTCGACGCCCGCGGCGCGCGCGATCCCCCGGACCGTCGCTCCCTCGAAGCCGCTCTCGCCAAACGCCGCCCGAGCCGACACCAGGATCCTGTCGCGGGTGCCAGTACGCCCCGGCCGCCGCCCGCTCCGCGCCATCAGGCGACCTTCTGCCGTGCGAGTGCGACGAAGGCCTCCTCGAATGTCGCGGGTACGACCTCGAGGCGCGCCTCGACCTCCGCGCCGCGTAATGCCGCATCAACGTCGGCCGCCGGGCGGTCTGGGATCCGCAGGCGACGTCCAACCAGCGCGACCGGTAGCCCGCGGTCATCAAGAGCTGCGAACGCGTCTTCCCAGCGAACCGCCGTCACCACGACGGTCTGCATGCCGCCCATGATGGCCGCGGCGCTGCCGGACGCCACCACCCGACCGGAGACCATGACCACCAGCCGATCGCACTCGGACGCCTCGCTCATGTGGTGGGTTGTGGCCAGCACTCCGGCGCCGCGCTCGGCCCCGGCCCGAACGGTCTCCCACAGCCGGGCGCGTGCCAGCGGCTCGACTCCCGACGTCGGCTCGTCGAGGACCAGAAGCTCGGGGTCGTGAGCGAGCGCCGCAGCGAAGGCGACCCGACGTCGCAGACCGAGCGACAAGTCGCGAACGAGGACTCGCGCGGATGCGCGGATCTCCGGATCGAGGCGAGCCGCCACGACCCGATGACCGAACGCCCGAGCCGCGAACGCGAGATTCTCTGCGACGGTAAGGTCCTCGTACAGGCCCAGCGATTGCGGCACGTACCCGAGCCGCCGTCGCGTGTCGCGGCTCGGCGGGCTGCCGAAGAGGGTGACCGTGCCCGCCGTCGGGCGCAGTAGCCCGAGGGCGAGCCGGATGAGGGTCGTTTTGCCGGCGCCGTTGGCGCCCAGCAGCCCGACCACCTCGCCGGGCTCGACGGCCATGGCGACCTCACGCACGGCGTACTCCGCACCGAATCGCCGGCTCACCGCCATGGTGGCCATCTGGCTCATGCCGCCACCTCGGGCTGGCTCGCCTCGTAGGCGAGCTGGGCCATCACCAATCCGTCCTCCAGGTCGGGCTCGATCAGGCGAGCGCCCTCCGGCGCCCGGCCATCCGGCGACCAGACCCGCCACCGCCCGGCTCGGCGCCAGGCGCGCCAGTCGTCGATTCGCCCGCCGAGCTCGTACAGCTCACCCGGGACGGCGCGCCGGATCTCCTCCGGCGTGCCGAGTGCCAGCGGTCGCCCGCGAAGGAGGACCAGCACCGAGCCGGCGCGCTCTGCTTCGTCCACATAGGTGGTGGCCATGAGGACGGCGGTCCCCGCCGCCGCCAGCTCCGCGATCAAGCGCCACAGCTCGGCGCGACTGACCGGATCGACCCCGGTGGTGGGTTCGTCGAGGACCACGAGCTCCGGCTCGTGGACGATCGCTACCGCCAGCGCCAGCTTCTGGCGCATGCCCCCCGAGAGAAGCCCTGCCAACCGGCGCCGGGCCGCCATCAGATCCGTCCGGTCGAGCAGCTCCCCGATGCGCGATCGTGCTACGCCACGGCTTAGGCCGTAGGCGCGCGCGGCGAACGCCAGGTTCTCGTCGACCGTCAGGTCGCCATAGGTGCCCGACCCTGCCGACATGTAACCGACCTGGCGTTTCTCTGGCCGCCGGACGCGGCCCTCGCTCGGTCTCACGGCGCCGACGAGGACGCGCAGGAGGGTCGTCTTGCCTGCGGCGTCGGCCCCGATGACCGCAGTCACCGCCCCCGCGCCAACACCCAGGCTGACGCGCTCCAGGGCAGTGAGCCTCCCGAAGCGGACCGTCACACGGTCGAGGCCCCAACCGGTGGTCCGGTCTTCGGGTTGCCGTCCCCTCGAGGCGATCACGCCGACGCCTCCGCCTCGGAACGCCGATGACGGCTTCCTGTGCCTGAGGGCGCCAAGTCGCGCTGGAAGCGCAACACCGAGAGCCCAAAGACGATCACTCCGAGCAGGAGGAGCATCCCCATCGGAACCAGCAGCGCATCGAACGGCGCAGCGCGGATCATCACGCCGCGGGCGATCTGCACGAAATAGGTGAGCGGCAGGAGGTACCCGATCCATCGAACTCCGATCGCCATCGAATCCAGCGGGAAGATCATCCCGGAGAGGAGGATCTGCGGCAGAAGGGTCATCATTGCCAATTGGATCGCCTGCCCCTGGTTCTGGCTGACAGTCGAGATCAGGACGCCCATTCCGAGCGCCACAAACAGGAAGAGCAGGGCACCGATCGCGAAGATCCACGGCGCTCCACTGAAGGGCACGCCAAAGATCCACAGCCCGGCCACCACCACGATCACCAGGTCGACGATGGCGACCCCGAAGTAGGGCAGGACCTTGCCCAGGAACACGTCGCGCGGCCGGAAGGGCATGACCGCCAGCTGCTCGAGCGTGCCGCTCTGCCGCTCGCGCACGACTCCAAGGCTGGTAACGATCGTGCCGATGAAGACGAGAACCAGGCCCATCAACGCCGGCACCATCACGAAGGAGGTGGCCAGGTCCGGATTGAAGAGGACCTCCGCCTTCGGCAGCGACGGATTTGCGGCCAGGGCACGCAGGACCGATTGCGCCCCGAACAGGTTGGCGCCATCCACCAGCACGGCGGGATGCTGGGGATCGGCGATGACCACCACCGTGGCCTGCGCTCGTCGCAGGGCGTCGATCGCCTGGTCGCGTCCCCATTCTGGGTGCGTCGCGATGACGTCCATTCGCGACGGAAGGTTGGATGCAGCCTCGTCAGCAGCCGGTCCGGCGACGATGGTCGGGACCTTGTCGATGTCGAAGCGCGCCGCGTAGCCAAAGACTACGAGCAGGACCACCGGCAGGACGATCATCATCGCCACCGTGCGGCGGTCGCGCGCCAGCTGCCGGAGCTCCTTCAATGCCATCGCCAGCATGCGCAGAACCTCCTCGGTTTCAATCGGGCCATCGGTCTAATTCAACGTCCGATGAATTCTACATCCGATGAATTCCTCGTCAAGCGCCTTCTGCGGCCGCCAGCTTCAACCCCGCGTCACGCTTCCTTCATGTGCTGCGATTACACTCAGACCATGTTTTCGTTCCTGAACCCGGCCAAGAGCCGGATGCCCGAGCCGGGCAGCGCGCTCGCCGGCCGTCCGAATCCGATTCCAACCGCTGAACGCCATTTCGTGAACGGCGCCGCGCTCAAGCCGCCCTACCCCGCTGGCACCGAGATCGCCGAGTTCGCGTTCGGATGCTTCTGGGGCGCGGAGAAGGTCTTCTGGCAGACCCCGGGCGTGGTGGTCACGGCGGTCGGCTACCAGGGCGGCTACACGCCGAACCCGACGTACGAGGAGGTCTGCTCAGGCAAGACCGGCCAGGCCGAATCGGTCCGGGTGGTCTACGACCCGACCAAGGTCAGCTACGAGCGGCTGCTCAAGGTCTTCTGGGAGGATCACGACCCGACGCAGGGCATGCGCCAGGGTAATGACGTGGGCACGTCGTATCGGTCGGCGATCTTCACCCACACCGATGCGCAGCGCGCCGCCGCCGAGGCGTCACGCGACGCGTACCAGGTCGAGCTGTCCAAGGCCGGATACGGTCAGATCACGACCGAGATCCAGCCGGCGCCCGAGTTCTACTTCGCCGAGGACTACCACCAGCAATACCTCGCCAAGGTCCCGAACGGCTACTGCCCGGTTCACGCGACCGGCGTGAAGCTCACGGAGCCCGCCATCGAAATGGAGCAGGTCTAACCGCCAGGTATCGAGGCATCTGCTACCGCGCAGCCAGCGTGACTTTGATTCGGATCAGACCGTCAGGTCCGAAGGAGTAGCCGAAGCCGTCCTTCGTGAAGACCGGCGCCGGCCAGAAGACTTTGCCATCGAATTGGAAGCCTGGCATCGGCTTGTCCGAGCCAGAGTCTGCAGCCGAATCTTCGTAGAGGCCTCCGAGGAAGCGCCCTTTCGGGTTGAAGACGCATCGAGACTGGGCTCGCCTGAAGCGCCGAGTTGCCCTGGGACGCTGCCCTGGTCGCCCCATGAATCGATGATGCGCCCGTTCGAGGGATCAAGGATCAGCGCGTGCCCAGTCCCATCGGTGAAGCCGAGGATCTTCCCGTCGCGTTGAATAGCAAAGCCATGCACCTGGAAGGCAAGACCGGGATGAGCAGGATCGACGAGCCGTCGCCAGACGAGCTTGCCGCTCGGGCTGAACTTCGTCAGCACTGACGTATCGTCGTCGCTCACATACAAGCTTCCGTCCGGGCCCAGGTGGCAGGACAGGACCAGCCCCAGCTGGCCGACGCCGATCTGGCGGACGAGCCTCCCGTCTCGCGTGAACACCTCGATGCGATTGTTCGCGCGCTCACCAACGTAGACGAGACCGGTCGGGCCCACCGCGATGCACCCTCCCGGCCCATTCTCGCTGCTGCCAGTGAGGTCAAACTGTCCACGGCCGCTTCCGAACTGGCCCCAGGATTGGACCGGTCGACCAGCTCTTGGATCCAGGATCGTGACTTTGGGATCCGTGTAGTCGGCCTTGGCGTGAAGGACGTACAGCATGCCGTCCGGACCGACTTCCATCGCGGCTGGAACGTGGATTCCGGTCTCGAACCATGGGAAGGTGGCGGTCACCGCAAACGGATTGGGCGCGGGGGATATCGATGGGCTGGAAGAAGGCCTGGTGGAGGGGCCAAGCATGGCGGCCAGCGGGGGCTCGGCCCAGGCGCGCAGGACGTTTGACTCGTCATCTACTTGGAAGACCAGGCCACCGGTAACGACCGGCGCTTCGTTCCCATGCACCGGATCGCGTGTCGTCCACAGCAGCTGGCCGTTGTCGGCGCGCAAAGCCACGAGAACCGATTCATTCTGCTGGACATACAGCGTGTTGCCAGCCAGGGAAGCTGGCCGCCATGAGAACGCGATCTGCGGGTTGTGCCACACGATCTGGTACTCGGTACCCTTGTCGCGCAGCGCATAGACGCCATCGCCGTCGGCCGTCACATAGAGGATCCCGCCCCTAATCGGTCCCGGCGTGATTTGCTTGCCACTTGCGATTGCAAACGGTCGCCATCGGTTCTTGCCGGTCTTTCGGTCCAATGCGAACAGGGCACCGTTCGTGCCGGCCCCCTCGGCCGGCCTCGCGGCGACATAGATGGTGTCGCCGTCCATGACCAGGCCGGTTACGCTTTGACCACCGGTGTCGTGGTGCCACAGCTCCGCTTTGTCCACGAGACGGATCGCGTAGATGGTCCCGCCTGACACGACATACGCCGCCTCGTCATTGACGACATCCACGGTGACCTGACGGCCACCCGGTCCGTCCCACTGCCAGCGCTTGCTTCCCGTTGCCGGATCCAGGCCGTAGGCGTGACCGTCGGCGGAGCCAACCCATACGAGGCCGGAGCTAAGTGTCGGGCGAATGCCGGTGTTCGGGAGAGGGATCTTCCACCGCTCTGAGCCGGTGCGCGCGTCGATAGCGTGCAACGTCCCTCCCAGGTCGGCGGCGAACACGACGTCGTGATCGGCGAGAGCTGATTCTCCAAACCCGCCTGAGCCTGCAACGTCCCAGCGCAGTAGACCGGTCCTGGCGTCGTAGGCATGCAGGCCCTTCTGGTCACCGACCACGACCTGGCCTGAGACGACAATTGGGACGAAGTTGGCCACGGCGCCGAGCTGGCGCTGCCACACGACCGTTGGTTCACATTCTGGTCCTGGCCCTGGATAGACCGATGTCCGACTCAGGTCCGCTCGGTAGGCAGGAACATCTGCGATGGTCGGTGGCGTTGCTCCGGCCGCGAAAGAGGCACATGGCGCCGCGGCAATCGGGCTTGATGGCTTGGTCGGAGAGCGGCTGGCGGCCAGCAGGATCGCGACCGCTCCGATCCCGGCCAGCAGAACGGCACCGATGGCCATGCTGGCGCGGCGGATCCGGGCGGGCGGGCCGGTGACTGGTTCAGCCGACACGGGCGCGACGGCAAACAAGGCGATCGGCTCGGCGATGCCCTTGAGCCGAGGAGATCCGCGCGGGACGAAGCGCACCGGCATCCTCGTGCGCGTCAGCGATCGCACGGTATCGGTTACCAGGAGCTCCCCTGGTCGCGCTTGGGCGCAGACACGCGCGGCGATGTTCACGGCCAGGCCTACTGGCCCCTCGCCGCCATCCGTGGTCTCTCCCGCGTGGACGCCCACGCCGACGTGGATCGGCTGGCCGGGGATGCGCGCTGTCGCCTCCATCGCGGCTGCGATGATCGCCAGGCCGCCTTCGATGGCGCTCGATGCGGATGGGAAGACGATGTAGAAGCTGTCGCCCTCGGTCTTGATCTCAGCGGCCCCGAAGCGCGCGATGACATCGCGCATGAGAGCGCGGTAGGACTTCAAGAGGGCGGCCGCAGCGTCGTCGCCGTGGGACTCGACGAAGCGGGTGTAGCCGCGCAGGTCCGCAAAGAGAAACCCGCGGGTCGAACTCGGCTGAAGTGTTGTCATCCCAACCCTGGACGGCGCAGCTGCGGATACGCGTCATCAGCCTACGGCCACTGTCCACCTTTCCCGTGCCGACCGACCGGCGGGTGGCGAGAGTCCACTACGATCTGACCCTTACCTCGTGCGGGAAGGCAGTGCATGGAGC
>VBJP01000055.1 GCA_005880165.1 Chloroflexota bacterium
CCATGGAGTCCCAGCGGTCGGCGTCCGAGCAGATCTCTTCCTGGTAGGCCCGATCCTGCATCCGGAATAGCTGCGGGCTGATGGCCGCCACGATCCGCACGTTGATCCCCCGCTCGTCGAGCTTCGGGAGGATCTTCAACGTGTTGGCGGTGGTCACCGTGCCCTGAACGTAGACCGTGCCCGCGAAGCGGTGACCGGCATCCGGCCGACGCAGCACGTACGCCCCGCGCGCGGCCTCGAAATGCGAGTCCATCCCCAGCGCCTCGCGGTCCGGGATCTCCACGGCTGGGCGTGTCAGGTGCAACGCCACGATCGGCACGTCGGTGGCCAGTGCCGCGCCCAGGACCACGGGCACCTCGTTGTACTCCCATGGGTGCAGGTCGATCACCCGGCCCTCGGGGAAGAGCTGCGTCACGCCGGTCTCGTAGATTCCGAAGTGGGTACGCGAGTCCTCCGCCGTCTCCGGGCCCGAGTGGCCCGCCACCCAGATCACCTTGCCGACCTTGAGCTGACAGTCCTGCGCCAGCTGTGAGAAGAGGCGCATCGGCCCGTACTTGAGGTAGCTGAAGGAACCGTACGTCGAGCACGCGCCCCAGAAGCCGTTGAACGCGGTCATGGGGTCGTCCGCGAGGTTGACGGTGGCGAGACCCACGGTCACGCCGGCATTCGTGAACTCGGTGATCTCCTGGGGCAGGAGCGAGCCGCGCGGGTTCGTCTCGCGGTTGTACCAGCCCCAGCCGGGCATCTCCTCGAAGTCCTTCGCGAAACCGGCGATGTTGGTCGAGTCGGCGAGGTCAGCGGAGCAGGCGATCACCAGCGGCCGGTCGTATTCCTGCTTCGCGAAGGCGTTGACCCAGGCTCCCCAGCTCGCCAGCGCGGCGCGGTTTGGCGTCTTGTCACCCGGCTTCTTCCAGATCGAGGCGGGGTAGCTGCGGTAGTCGGTGATGCGCTTGTCGCCGAAGACCTGTGCCCCGCGGCCGCCCAGGTTAAAGCCCTCGACATGGTCCGGGACCAACCCGGCGACCTCCACCAGCCGATCGCTGATGGCCTCGACGGTGCCCGGGTGGGCTCGCAGCACGCCCATCACCACCTCGAAGTTGTGCCGCGCCTGCGCCTCGCGCTCCGCCGCGTCGGCCGGCGCCGACTCGTCGACGCCTGCGTACTCGACGCCGTGGCGCTGCATGAACGCTTTGCGCCCCGTCCAGAACTCCGGCGCGTTCATGGGCCACGGCGTGCCGTGGCTCTTGTTGTCGTACTTCCCGTAGCCGCGGCCCTTGCGCGTCTTGAACCAGGCCACCGACGGCACCCGGTCAGGGTTCTCTCCGCGCGCCGCCTCGAGGACCGCGCGCGTCACCGGTTCCCACTCGGAGCCATGGTCGGTGCCCGTCACGCGCCAGTGGTAGGCGTTGAACCAGCTCTCCGGCGTGCCGGGGACCACCTCGCTGATGGCCACGTCGTCGATCCCGAAGTCGTTCCAATCGAGGAGGAAGACCAGGTTCGACAGGCCAAGTCCCCAGGCGGAATTGCGCGTCTCATGGCTGGCGCCGGGAGTCAGACCGCCCTCGCCCTCGACCACGAAGACCTTGACCTCCTCGCAGCCGGCGAGCTTGAGGGCCACCGCCTCGCCAGCGGATGGCGGCATGCCATGACCGGAGGGTCCGGTGTTGAACTTGAGGAGGAGGGTCTTGCCCTCCATCTCGGCGTGGCCGGGCAGCCCGTGCCGGCGTCGTAGCAGGAGCAGGTCCTCCCAGGTGAGCGCCCAGCGCCCGTCGTCGGGGAAGGCGAACTCCTCTCGTGCGTCGCGCTCGTATCGGGCACGCAGGACTTCGTTCAGAACGGCCAGGCTGGCGTACACCAGCGGCACGGTGTGGCCGGCGGAGAACACCAGGCGGTCCATGAACGGCCGCCAGGGACGCTTCAGATCCCAGCGCATGGCGCCGGACAAGAGCAGCGCCAGGAACATGTGCACCTTGGACCGGGAGCCGCCAGGATGTCCACTCTGCCGGTAGTTGAGCGCGAGGTCGATCGACTCGTCGATCAGCTCGCGGAGCAGCTCCCAGTGCTCGAAGGACCTTGTGGCCTCATCCAAGAGCCGATCCGTCGTCCGCGGCTGGGTCGTGGTCATCGGTCTAGACCGATGCCGCGGTTGCCAGCTCGCCGGTCCGCTCGAGCGCGGCGAGGCTGGATTCGATGCGCTCGAGCGCTTTGCGGATGTTCGCCTGGGAGTTCGCGTAGCTGAAGCGCAGGTAGCCCTCGCCGAAGCGGCCGAAGGCGGTCCCCGAGAGCCCGCACACGCCGCCGTCGTAGAGGAGGTGGTCGGCGATCTCGACGCTCGAGCGACCGAAGGACCGCACGTTCGGGAAGGCGTAGAAGGCGCCGTGGGGCATGACGCAGCTGACACCATCGATGGCGTTGAGCCCCTCGACGATCAGCGAGCGACGCGCGATGAACTCGGTACGGAACGCCTCCGGCTCGTCCTGGGGACCGGTGAGGGCCGCGATGGCGCCCGCCTGGGCGAAGGCGTTCGTGCAACTGACGCTGTTGATGACCAGGCGGCTGTACGTGGGGAGCAGCCATTCGGGCACGACTCCGTAGCCCAGCCGCCAGCCGGTCATGGCGAACGTCTTGGAGAAGCCATCGAGCGTGATGGTGCGATCGGCCATTTCAGGCAGGGTGGCGATGGAGAGCGGCTCGCCCTCGTATTGGAGCCGGCCATAGATCTCATCGGCGAGCACCACCAGGTCATGCTCGACCGCGATCCGGGCGATCGCGCGAATGTCGTCCGCGCTGAGCGTCGAGCCGGTGGGGTTGTGCGGGGAGTTGAAGATGATCAGCCGCGTTCGATCGGTGACCAGGCTCGCCACCTCGGCGACGTCCATGCGGAAGTCGTTCTCCTCGCGGAGCGGAGCCGCAACGGCGGTCCCGCCCACGTATCGGGCCATGCTCTCGTAGATCGGGAAGCCGGGATTGGGATAGATGACCTCGTCGCCCTCGTCGATCAGGGCAAGCATCGCGTAGAACATGATCGGCTTGGCGCCTGGCGTGACGACGACCTGATCTGGCGACGCGTCGATCCCCTTCCAGCGCTTGACGTCGGCGGCGATCGCTTCGCGCAGCGGCCGGATCCCCTCCGCGGCGGTGTAGTGCGTCATCCCCTCCTCCAGCAGCGCGCGAGTGGCAGCCTCGGAGATGTGACGCGGGGTGTCGAAGTCCGGCTCACCGATCTCGAGATGGATCACGTCCCGGCCGATCGCCTCGAGCGCCCGGGCTCGGGCAGCGGCCTCGAAGGCGGTCTCGGTCCCGATCCGGTCCATGCGCCTGGCAAGTCTCACGAAGAGTCCCCTCCTGAGCGGAGTTCCTCTGTGATCACGCGGGGTTCACCCGAGAGTGTACCGATGGGCGCGCAGGAAAGTGACCAGCGGCGATAGACGAACGAACCATTGCGGGGTTTGTGAGTGTGGCTGCTATACTTTCCAAAGCGAATTCACTCATCACCCGTCGCGCCGAGTGCGGCGAGAGGAGAGAGCCGATCCCATGACGATGTCCGAGACGACACCGCAGGCGTTTCCGCAGAGCGCGCCGCCTCCCGCCGTCGAGCAGCTCGTGAGCATGACCGATGCCGCGGTGGCCAAGGTCGAAGAGCTTCGTGGCCGCGAAGGCAAGACCGACGCGCGCCTCCGCCTGTTCGTCAAGGCGGGCGGCTGCTCCGGCTTCAGCTATGGCCTCGCCTTCGACGACCGACTGGCGGATGACGACAAGATCGAGGATCACGCCGGGGTGCCGGTCGTGATCGACGCGTTCAGCGCGCAGTACGTCGACGGGGCCGAGATCGACTACGTCGACTCGCTGATGGGCTCCGGCTTCGCTATCAACAACCCGAACGCCGTCAGCAGCTGCGCCTGCGGCTCCTCGTTCAACACGGACGGCTCCCCGGCCAGTGGCGGAGGCTGCGCTCACTAGACGATCGCCTCGGCGCAGGCGCCGTCGCCGTTACTGAAACGACCCCGGATCGCCGGGGTCGTTCGTTTTTCCTGCTATCGTCCCCGCGCATGATCTCCGACCCCACGACCCCATCGCGCGCCGAGCGGATTCGCCGCGAGTTCGCGCGCGCCTGGGGAGAGATCGGAGCGGCGTGGGGTGTGGCCCCGTCGACCGCCACGGTGCAGGGCTACTTCCTCGCCCACGGCGGGCCGCTCACCGAACCCGAGATTCGCGGCGCGCTGGGTCTCTCGCACCGCGCCGCGGCGCTGGCCCTGGGTGAGTGCGCGGAGTGGGGCCTCATCGAGCGCGCCCCGGTTGCCAGGCGGACCGGGCGACGGGGCCCGGCCGCGACGGCCTACCTCGCGGTCGGGGACAACTGGGAGTGGTTCCACCGCGTGGCCAAGGCGCGCAAGGAACGCGAGACCGACCCAGTGATCCCGGTGATTGCCCGTTGCGTGGAGCTGGCGCGCATCGGCGCGGCGGGGGACGCCCCGGACGGCGAGGAAGACGAGCTCCGAGATCTCAGCCAGCGCCTGGATGGCCTGCTGCGGTTCGTCCACCTGTTTGATCGCGGGGTTGGCGTCATTGTCGCGGCCTCACCGGCCGCCACCGAGCACCTGTTCTCGGTCCTCGGGGAGCTGGACGACACGAGCATGGCGCGCCTCATCGAGCTCGTGGAGATGGTCGAGCCGGCCGACCTTGCCTCAGCGGCCCGGGCGGTTGCCCGCTTCTCGCCGCTGGCGGTCAAGCGCCTCGTCGGCCTCGCCGGAACGCCCGCGCTGGCACGCCTCATCGGCCGCTAGGTCGCACGCCGGCTTCATTCGCCCGCGTCGTCGTGCTCGAAGACTGAGGCGCCAGCCACCACCGGCTCGGCCATCGCACCGCCGAGCGCCTCAGGAAGTGGGTGGTGGATCGCCATCGGGCTCACGAACTGGTCAACCAGCTCCCGCGTGCCGGCCACGCCGAGCTCATCAAAGAGCTGGCCGAACCTGGCCCTCAGGTTCTCGGCGATCTTGTCCGCGGCCTCGGGCGGCAGCATCCAGAGCGCTCGCTTGAACGGGCCCAGCGCCTTCTTGCGCGTCTTGTACAGGAACTGCTCCTCGGTCTCGCCGTCCTTGCGCTCGTCGGCCGCATTGGTTCTGCACCAGCTCATCATCTCGTCGCGCAGCTCGGGCGGCAGGCCGCCGCCGTCGTACAGGATGTTCTGGAACCCCGTCGCCAGATGGATCTCCGCGGTGCCATTCGCCGGGAAGTGGTGGAACGCCTCCTCCGGCAGGGTGGAGGCTCCGTGCTGGACCGCCCCGGCCAGCCCGTACTCCTCGCGGGCGACGGTTGACAGGCGCCGCAGCGTGTCGAAGTCGATCTGGACGGTAGCGACCGTGCCGTCGGGCAGCGGGACGCCACCGTGGCTCGTCCCGGTTTGGATGCTCACCTTGCTGATCCCGGGCGTGCCGGAGCCGTGCAGCATGCCGACGTACTCGTTGAGGTAGGCGCGCAGCTCCTCTTCGGTCGAGTTGCTCTTCCCCACCTCGCCGATCTCGCCTCCAATCGAGACGGTCACGCCCTCCTGCTGCAGGTCGCGGATCAGGCGGGTCAGCTGGGTCGTGTTGCTGGCGTTGACCCGCTGCTGCTCGCGAACGGTGGGCCGCGACAGGTCGACGAGCGTGCTGCTGTCAATGTCGATGTTCTGGAACCCGGCGCCGAGCGCCTCGCGGGTCAGGTCGTGCAGGCCCGCCATCTCCGCATCCGGGTCCGCCTTCCACTTGGCGGCGTTGAACTGGAAGTGGTCGCCCTGCAGGAAGACCGGCCCGCGCCAGCCGGTCCGGATCGCCGAGGCCAGGATGACCGCGGCGTACTCGCCGGGTCGCTGGTCGGTGTAGGCCATCTCGCTCTTGGCGATCTCGAAGATCACGCTGCCGGCGTCGCGCGCCAGCGCTTCGGTGAAGGCCTGCCGAGCCGTCAGGTAGGCCGATGCCCGGACGTTGATGGCCGGGACCGTGAAGCGTGTCGGCTCGAACTCGCCGCGGCCGCGCGCCATGTACAGCTGGTGAATCGAGGCCGATGGGCATCCGAGCGCCTGGCTCGCCTCCCAGATCAGCCAGCGCGCGGCGTCGCGCAGCCCGGGGTCCGCATTGAAGACCGCGTCGAAGACCAGCGCGTCGATGACGTCGGAGCGAAAGCGCTGCGGCTGGGTGACAGCGAGCTGCCCGCCGTCCAGGCGGGCAGCGGTCGAGACGAGATCGGTCAGCTCCTGGGCCGAGGAGACGGTCATGGGTCCCATGCTAGCGAAGCGCGGAGACGAGGGTGAATGCCAGCAGGAGCGCAATCGGCGCGCCAAGGACTGCGGCCAGCAGGTACCACTCGCGGGCTGTTCCCGGATCCCCGAGGCGCCGCCGCTGCACCCGCCGAACCCAGGCCAGCACGGCGCTGAGCCCGATCAAGTAGAGCAGCGCGCCAACGCCCACGACCGTTGGCGCCATCGGCCGCAGCGCGCACTGGCCAAAGGAGAGCGGCCCACCCGGAGGACAGGGGGCGCTCAGCTCGGTGAGGATCAGGAGGCCGGAGCCGGCCAGGACCATGAGCGACCAGACGACGTGCAGCAGGAGCAGACGAGGAATGGCCTGCCCGCCTCTGTCTCAGTAGCCGCGATGCGCTAGCGGGTCTGGAGCGCCGTCGAGCGGGATTCGGCGAGGAGGGCCTCGCGGCGGGTCACGCGCCGGAACTCGAAGAAGAGATAGACCAGCGAAACGAGCCCAAGGCCGGCCACAAGCGTGCCGAAGGCGAGCGCCTGGAGGGGGAAGGGGTTCTGCCCGGGGAGCGGCACGAAGGTCCCGCCCGCCATGTTGAAGGCCAGCAACGGGATGAGCAGGAGGTAGACGAACAGCATCTGCAGGAAGTCGATCACGCGGACCAGGGTCCACGCGAAGCCGCGCCGACCGCGTGCAGCCTGGG
>VBJP01000056.1 GCA_005880165.1 Chloroflexota bacterium
CTTGTTGACGACGTGATCGATGAACCCCGGGTCCTGGTGCGAGAAGCCGTTGTGGTCCTGGCGCCAGACGTGGCTGCTGAGGAGGTAGTTGAGCGACGCGATGGGTCGACGCCACGCAAGCCCTCGGGTCACCTTCAGCCACTTGGCGTGCTGGTTGAACATCGAATCGACGATGTGGATGAACGCCTCGTAGCAGTTGAAGAGGCCGTGCCGGCCGGTCAGGAGGTAGCCCTCGAGCCAGCCCTGGCAGAGGTGCTCGGAGAGGACCTCCATCACTCGTCCGTCGGGAGCGAGCTGCTCGTCGGTCGGGAGCAGCTCCGCGTCCCAGGCCTTGTCGGTGGCCTCGAAGACCGCCGAGAGGCGGTTCGAGGCAGTCTCATCGGGCCCAAAGACGCGAAAAGTGCTCGGATTACGCCGGATGACGTCTCGGAGGAAGGTCCCCAGCACGCGGGTCGCCTCGCTGGAGGTCGTTCCGGGCGTGCCGACCTCGACCGCATAGTCCCGGAAATCGGGGAGGCTCAGGTCCCGGAGCAGCTCCCCACCGTTGGCGTGCGGGTTGGCGCTCATCCGCCGCTCGCCGCTCGGTGGCAGCGAGGCAAGCTCCGAAACGAGCGCGCCGCGCTCGTCGAAGAGCTCATCGGGACGGTAGCTCCGCATCCAGCTCTCGAGCATCGCGAGGTGCTCCGGATTGCTGCGCACCTCCGCCAACGGCACCTGGTGCGATCGGAAGCTGCCCTCGACCTGCAGCCCGTCGACCTGCTTGGGTCCTGTCCAGCCCTTTGGCGTGCGAAGGACGATCATCGGCCACCTGGGGCGGCCCTCGGCCCTGCCATCCCGAGCTTCACGCCATGCGGCCTGGATCTCGTCCACCGCCTGGTCGAGCACCTGAGCCATGCGCTCATGCGCCGCCATCGGCTCGTCACCGGCAACGACGTGCACCGTGTAGCCGTACCCCTCCAGCAGCGCGCTCAACTCCGATTCGGGGATGCGCGCAAGCACGGTCGGGTTGGCGATCTTGTAGCCGTTCAGGTGCAGGACCGGCAGCACCGCCCCGTCGCGCGCCGGGTTCAGGAACTTGTTCGCGTGCCAGCTGGTCGCCAGCGGTCCCGTCTCCGCTTCCCCATCGCCGACGACGCAGCACGCGATCAGGTCCGGGTTGTCGAATGCAGCGCCGTACGCGTGCGCCAGCGAGTAGCCCAGCTCTCCGCCTTCGTGGATGCTGCCGGGCGTCTCGGGGGCAACGTGACTAGGGATGCCGCCGGGGAAGGAGAACTGCCGGAAGAGGCGACGCAGCCCGTCGAGGTCGCGCGTGATGCTCGGGTAGACCTCGGTGTAGGTCCCTTCGAGGTAGGTGTTCGCGACGACGCCAGGACCACCGTGTCCGGGACCGGCGATGAAGATCGCGTCCAGGTCGCGAGCCCGAATGACGCGATTCATGTGGGCGTAGATGAAGTTGAGTCCCGGCGTCGTGCCGAAGTGGCCGAGCAGCCGCGGCTTGATGTGCCCCGGCTTCAATGGCTCGCGCAGCAGGGGGTTGTCGAGGAGGTAGATCTGTCCTACGGAGAGGTAGTTCGCCGCGCGCCAGTAGGCATCGATCAGGCGCAGCTCATCTGTCCCGGGCGGGGCCTCGCGGTCCGTGGTCGCCGTCGCCGGGTGGTCCGCACGCATGCTCGCCATTCTGACCCATCCACGCAGTCCTGCTCGGAAAAGGCCGGACCTCCCCGTGATCTGGCATAACGCTAAAGGCGACATTCTTAGTCGCCGCCGACGATTGACCGATGACTAGCTCAGCAGTCGTGACAGACTCAGCTTCGCAAACCGACGATGCCCTTGCCTGAGGCATCCCGATCGCTTGGTTCGCACGCTGACAGGCGACCAGAGAGAATCCATCAGCACATAACGCAAGCGGGAGAGTGCAGTGATGATTTGGGGCTGGCCGGATCGCATGGGAGTACGAGCGTCGCCTCGCCGTGCTCCGGAGAAGATAGGCGTAAGTACCGCCCAGGAAGGATAGGGAGCCATGGCCAACTTCGGGCTGTTCTTTGGGTTCGGTGTCCCCGCCCGCGGGCGGGAGATCCAGGCGAGCAAGGTATTCGGCGAAACGATGGCCTACTGGAACCAGCGCAAGGCCGATGGCGAGATCGAATCGATCGAGGTCGCCATTCTTCAACCCCATGGCGGTGATCTCGGGGGCTTCGTTCTGATTCGTGGCGAGCCCCAGAAGCTGGCTCAGTTGCAAGGGTCGGAGGAATTTGGTCGGCTGAACCTGCGGGCAGGGTTTGCCGTCGAGGGATTCGGCGTCGTAACTGCACTGCTCGATGACGCGGCCGCTAACTTCGTTGCGACCGCCAACGACATCACCGCGGACCTGCGCTAAGGCCCCGTACCATCGTCCACTGTTCGCAGGCCCTGTCCGCTTGCGATCCTTCGTTTGGCGCCGGCTGCTCGGCAATCCTCCATGCCATCGGGGGGAAGGGCGGCCGGCGTCTCCGATACAAACGAACGGAACCGATGTCCAGAGCAGGCACGGCCCTACCCTTGCATCGGCTCCGGAGCCAATTGCCAGAGCTCGACCGGGCGAGTGATTCCCTTCAGGTCGTGAACCCCGCGGCTAACGAAGCTCAGGCTCGTCTCGGCAAGCAGCCCGTAGGTCGTTCCCGATACGAGCACCTGCCCTCCCTCCGCGAGCGCCGTGATGCGGGTGACGGTGTGCACGGCGATCCCGCGGATGTTGTCGGTCATCCGCTCGACCTCTCCCGTGTGGACGCCGATCCGCAGCTCGACCCCTAGTGCCAGGGATGCGCCGAGGATCGCCGTGGCGAAGTGGATCGCTCGCTCTGCGCCATCAAACGTGGCCAGGATCCCGTCGCCGGTGGTGGTCGCCTCTCGTCCGCGGTAACGGTCGAGCTCCCGACGGGTCAACGAGGTTTGCTCGGCGATCAGGTCGCGCCAGGCCGCGTCGCCCAGGCGCACTGCCGTTGCCGTCGAGTCAACGATGTCAGTGCACACGATTGTGGCCAGTACACGCTGGCCGCTGCCGACCAGTGGGCGCGCGAAGGTGCGCATGCCGGCGAAGTCGTAGACAACGCAGGCCTCGTCCCCCAGCACCCAGGCATCATGACCCGGCTGAACCTCGAAGATCATGCCGGGCCCCACCTCCATCTCGAGCCCATCCGGGGTTTCAAATCGCAGCCTGCCGGACATGACCATCCCGAGGTGGTGATATTCACAGGTGTCGGTCTGGGCCACGGGCTGGACGTCCTTTGACCAGCGCCAACCAGGCTCGAAGACCTGTTTCCCGATGACGGTGTCGCCGAGCTCCCAGATCTCAGCCCGTCCGTGGGTGAACGGCCGCACCTCGTCGGGTGTGCTGAGCAGCTTGCGCTGCATCCGGGCCATCGACGCCTCCTCGATCACGCGCGGTCGCGGATTCTGCGTGATTGTCACATTGCTGGGAACGTCGGGCATCACCATCGGCGCACCTGTTGGTTGGCCGTCGAAACGCGGCGCCGACTGCTCGGCAATCCTGGATGCCGCCCGGAGAAGGCAGCCGGCGTTGTCCCTTAGGAGCGCGATGTCGCTTTCTTGACGAAGGGGTCGATCATCCCGGCGGGGTAGTCGACATCGAGGTCGTCGGCCGGCTCGGGCGAGACCTCTTGGTCCGTTGATCGCGCCAACGCGAGCGTCTCCTGGGTGAGGTCCTCTCGCTGGTTCGCGAGCGCCAGGTATCCCCGGGCTGCGACGTAGGCCGCCCATGGATCATGGCCGGCGGCCTGGTAGATCGCCGCCAGCCGCGCCTCGCGGCGGGTGAGGTGACGGATCCGCCCACCTGATCGCTTCTCGACCTCGCGCAGGGTCGCGAGGACGGCGAGCACCTCCTGCGGTGTGGCGTCCTCGAGCGTCCAAGCCGGCGAGTCGTCGCGCTCCAGATCGCGGGCTATGTCCTGAATCGCGCCAAGCGATGGAGTCGCTTCCTCACCGAATCGCTCCGCCACCCGTTCACGCACGTCGGTCGCGGAGGAACCCGCCAGCAAACCCTCGCTGACGGACCGCAGGATTTCTGGCGGCGCGGCTCCATTCCAACGCTTGCGCACGTGCCGATTGTGGCCCGCTTCCGGCGTTGGATCAATCAAACCGGTGACACGCTCGATCGTTGACGGTCGCCCACCAATCCCATGCGAGGAGTCTACCCAGCGGTCCGCCGCGGGCGACCGTGGCCGTCACGTGTGCTCGGCGGGATCGCGCGGCTGGATTTTCGAGCGCGAGCCGTTGACGTGGATTGCAGCCAGCCGGCGCTCGGCTCCAAGCGAAGCGATGACAGCCCGCTGAAGCGGCTCGTCTCGCTCGAGCTGTAGCGCCTCCTTGCCGAAGCAGCCTTCCGCGAGTTCCGCAAGCTGCAGCGCGAGATCGACGCGGACAAGCTGGACGGCTGAGCTGCAGGACCCAGGCAGTACGTCAGTCCTATCGTGCCTGCCGTCAACCGCGGCAAATCTGGTCCCGGTATGGAGACCTCGCGCGAGCTCCTCACGCAATCGCTGGCGCTGAGCGCCCTGATCGCCGCCACCCTCGAGTACGCCGTCGTGGTTCGCCACCGTCTCGATCGGCGGCTCGAGGCCGCGCAGATCGCCGAGGCCCAGCAGGTGGGCCTCGGCGCGCTCGTGCGGGTGATACTTATCGACGATGAGCAGCCCCGGCGCCCACGCCTGAGACATGCCTTTCGACGACGAGCGCGATAGGCTTGGACCGATCGGCTGGTTGCGCAGCCGGTCATTGGGCCGTCGGCGTTCTCACCGCCGGCGGCCCGTCGCGTGCTAGGCTGACCGGCGATTTCCCCGACCACGCGGAGGATGGCCGCGGCTCGATGACCGACGACATCGGCGAGACGATCTGCCCCAACTGCGGCCACGCGAACCCACCCTGGGCCCGGATCTGCCGAAGCTGCGGCGTCTCCCTGAGCCGGGCGCTGGGACACCCGGTCGACGCCCCCCAATCCCCCTTCCCCACCGATCAGGCCTCGCTCCTTTCGGTCGGCGCCGCCATCGGCTCCATCGTCATCGCCATCCTGCTGGGCCTCATCTTCTCGACGATCAACCCGACGCAACCCACGGTTGGGCTGGCAACCTCGCAGACGTCCACGGAGCAGCCGTCGCCGTCTCCATCGGCCTCACACGCCGGATCGCCAAGCCCCAGGCCGACGCCCACGCCAACGCCCAAGCCACCGGGGAAGATCACGTTCGGGACCGGGCTGAATCGGTCCACGCGCCAGGTCACCAATCCCACCACCACCTTTGGCCCCAACGGCTTCTTCGGGCACTCGGTCACGATGCCACAACCCTTTGGCGTATCGACCCTGACGGAAGAGGTCGCGCGCGTGGCGAACCGGAAGGAGACCATTGTTCAGTCCAAGACGGCCTCGGACAGCGTGGTGCACGTCAGCCCCAGCGCGAAGATCTTCGGGTTCCTGGTATCGACCGACAGCCTTCTGCGCGACTGGAATGGGGGCGGCGTGTTCATCATGCGCGTCTGGCGTGGCAACCAGAAGATCGCCGAGGGACGGTTTACCCTGAGCTCCCGCTAGACCGATGGGTGCCAGCGCCTCTTTGGCGCGGCTCCCCTGAGCCGGCGCGGCTCCATGGCCGGCGCGGCTGGCTAGACGTCGCGGCCGGCGACCTCCCGCCAGGCATCGGCGTACAGACCGGCTCGCACCGGGAGGTAACCCGGGTAGTCCGCGCGCGCCCTGCGTACGACTGCCTCGTCCAGCGTGACGAGCCCGATCGTGTCCGTTGTCTCCAGCACGACGTTCCCGCCGGGATCCACCGCGATCGAGGGACCGCCAATGAGCACGCCCTCCTCGGGGGCGGGACGGTTTACGGAGAGGACGTATGCACAGCTCGTCAGCGCGTTGGCGCGGAACACGATCTTCCAGCGCTGGTAGGTCCCTTCCTCGCTGGCGCGCGGGACGAAGATGGCCATCGCGCCCTCGGCACCGAGCAGGTGCAGCCCCTCCGGCCGGTTGTTGTCGGAGCAGACCTGGATGCCGATGGGCAACCCGAACGCATCGATCCGCCGCGGGGCCTCCGTCCCGGGCTCGTAATGGCTCGTCTCCCAGAAGCCGGGCTCCTCGGGGAGATGCAGCTTCTCGTAGCGGGCCACCACCTCGCCGGATGCATCGAAGACGAGAGCGCGGCTCGTCCTCCGCCCGGTGTGGGGGTCGCGGTGGATGATGCCTCCCCCCAGACCGATGCGGGCTCGTGCCGCGGCCGCCGCCATCGCCTGCGTTCGTGGCCCGCCCTCCTGCTCGGCGTCATCGGGAACTTGGGTCCTGGTCGCGGGTCGCCAGGGGTTGAGCGGGATCTCCGGCAGGACGGCCAGATCTGCGCCGCGCCCGGCGGCCTCTGCTATCCGGTCCATGAGGCGGGCGGCGCCATCGGCCGCGAAGAAGACCTCGCTGATCAGCGCGACGGTCAGCTTGCCGTCGTGGCGGATGGGCGCGGGGGTGTTCATCGGTCGCGCATCGCAAGAAGCCCGACGTAGTACGAGGCATTCCGCGTGACGCGTGCGTAGTCGCTCGGACGCAGGCTGCCGATCTCGTTGTAGCGGGCCAGGAATTTCTCCGCCGCCTTCCGGCCATCGGTCTGGCCGTATCCGCTCGAGGCCGGCGTGAAGTACGGGCAGTTCTCCACGCTCGAGACGCCGACGGTGAACTTCTTGCCAGTGACGGTTTCGAGCGTCTTCCCCTCGAACCGCCGTGCGAGGTCCAGCAGCTCCTCGTAGGTCATGGGCTGGGGTGGTTCGGCTGGCACCGCCAGACTGTACCGGAGCCGCAAAGCCAACGGGCCAATCACCCTCCGATAAGCGCCCGGCATCAATCATCGTCTGGTGCGCTCAAATGCCAGTCGCGCCGTTCGAGCACTGCGGCTTCACGCCCGGATGCGTCAGGCGGATCTCGCAGAACGAGCAGGCATGTCTAGGGAAATGGTCTCCAGGGTCGAACGCGGCGCGCTCACCGGCATGCAGATTGGTCATCTGGTTCGAATCGTCGAGGCCCTTGGAGGGAGCGTTGCGATCGAGGTTCGATGGCGCGGAGAGCGGCTCGACCGGCTTATTGACGCTGCCCACGCGGCGATCGAGTCGCAGGTGGCCAGCTTATTGACCGATGCGGGCTGGCTCGTGCAGGTGGAGGTGAGCTTCAACCGTTACGGTGAGCGCGGACGATGCGACATCGTTGCGCTCCATCGGCGGTCGGGCATCATGGTCGTTGTGGAGGTCAAGAGCCGGCTCGGTGACCTCCAGGAGACGCTCGGCCGACTAGATGTGAAGTGTCGAATTGCTGGGTACATCGCTGGCGAACTTGGTTGGTCGCGGCCGACGCAGGTCGTCCCGTGCCTCGTGATCGGCGATAGTCGTGCCGCCAGGCGGCTCGTCAAGAACCATGCCCCTCTATTTCGCGGCTTCGCGACGCGCGGCAGGTCCGCCATCGCGTGGATCCGTCGGCCCGCAGGTTCGCCGGACATCGGACTGCTGTGGTTCCAAGCCCACGCGCCAAATTCACACGGAGTAACCGCAATCNNNATTGCCACAGGCGTCGGGCGCCGATAGCGCACACCAGCAGTGAATCTGGCGGCTCCGTGAGGCTTGGACGCCGATAGCGCCCACCAGGTGTGAATCCGGCCGTGTCGCGGGCGTGGACAGGCCTGCGCGCGGAGCAGTAGATTGCACCGACACCGAGCTGCCTATGCGCACGGCCCGCAACGGGCCATGGAGGACCAAGATGCTTCTCACCCCGCGGAAGGGCGCGATCGGGGCGATCGTGGCCCTCCTCATCCTGGCCGCGTGCCAAGCCAACAATGCCGGCACGAGCCCGAGCGCGGCGATCCAGTCGACTGCCGCGAGCCCGGTCGCGACGGTACCAACCGACCAGCTCAAGTTCCCGGGAAAGCTCGTCGCCTGCATCGACATTCCCTATCCACCCCAGGAGAGCTTCGACGACCAGGGCAACCCGCAAGGATCCGACGTCGACATCGCGAGGGAGACCGCCAGCCGACTGGGGTTGATATTGGACGTCGAGAACTCCGTGTTCAGTACGATCATCCCGGCGCTGACCGGCGGCAAGTGCGACATCATCATCTCGGCCCAGAACATCAACGCCGACCGCCTTAAGGTGGTCGACATGATTCCGTACTTCAAGGCTGGGCAGGCCTTCGTCGCGGCCAAGGGCAACCCCAAGAACATCAAGGCCAAGGACGACCTGTGCGGCAAGGTGGTGGCCGTGCAGGAGGCGACCACGGAGCTCGACTATCTGCAGGGGACCACCAAGGCCGGCAAGCCGGCCATCACCATCAAGACCTTCGTCAAGGACAATGACGCGCTCCTCGCGCTCCAGAGCGGCACCGCGGACGTCTACTTCGCTGATTCGCCGGTCGCCGGCTTCTATGCCAAGTCGCACCCGGACCAGTTCGAGCTCACCGGGCTGACGCTCGACGTGGCGATCGAGGGGATCAGCGTCGACAAGGGGCACACCGGCCTGCGCGACGCCGTCAAGACCGCGCTCCTGTCGATGATCAACGACGGCACGTACATGAAAATCCTTCAGAAATGGGGCGACCAGGACAGCGCGATCACCGCGGACCAGGTGAACAGCGGAAAGCTGTAGACGCCTCCCGCCACCTGCCCCGGCGAACCACGCCGTGCGGCCCACTCGGCCCCGAGCAGCCGTCGCGCTGCT
>VBJP01000046.1 GCA_005880165.1 Chloroflexota bacterium
CGCGGCGCGACTCATGAAGTCTGCTCCTCCGCTCGGCCCTCGATCTGCGCGGCGCGCTGCTCGGGATGGTACTCGGGGATCGGCACGTCCCACCATCCGGTTTTGTCCGGGCCGGCAACCGCAAGGTCGCGGTCGACGGTGATGGCGACGAGCGAAGGACCGCCCGCGGCGAGGCCGCGCGCCACTGCGTCACGCACGGCGCGGGGGTCGCTCACCTGCTCGGCGTGCAGTCCGAATGCGCGGCCCACGGCGGCGTAGTCAGGCGAGTAGACCGAGCCATCGGGCCGATGGAAGTCGGTGGCATTCGTCCGCCCGAAGAACGCTTGCTGGCCCCCCTTGATGCTGATCCAGCCGGAGTTGTCGAGGATCACCACGCACACCGGGACGCCAAGCATCACCAGCGACGCGAGCTCCTGCATCGTCTGCAGGAAGTCACCGTCACCGCAGACCGCGACGACCTGCTGATCGGGCGCCGCGAGCTGCGCCCCGATCGAGGCCGGGAGGGTAAAGCCCATGCTCGAGAACCCGCCGGAGGTGATGTGCGTCCGCGGCATGCGGGATACCCATCGCTGTTTGACCATTCCCTGGGGAAGCCCCGCGCCGGTGACCACGATCGCGTCCGGGTGAGTCGCGAGCTGCACCTCGCGAACGGCACGGGCCATGGTCATGGGTGTCGCCTCACTCCCGGACAGGATCTCGACCTGCTGGAACCAGGACTGCTTCTGGCGCTGGATCTCCTCGAAGTAGGAGGTCTGTCGATAGGCCGATCCATCCGCCCCCGGCCCTAGGGCGTCCAGGAGATCCTTCAGCGCCTCGCGTGCGTCCCCCAGCAGCGGAACGCTGACCGGGTAGTTCTTCCCGATCTCACGAGCGTCGACGTCCACCTGGATTAGGTTGGTGGGCGGGATGGCGAACGTGACGCCGCGACGATACGAAGAGGCCGACCAGTCGGTGAACCGGCAGCCGACCGAGAGGATCACATCGGCCGTAGCCGCCAGGGCATTGCCACAGGTCGACGCCGTGTCGCCGATCGTCTGGGCGGCAAGCTCATGCGTCTCGTCGATTGCTCCCTTGCCCATCCAGGTCGTGACGACCGGAGCGCCGAGTCGCTCGGCGAGCGCCATGAGCTCCGCCGACGCGTTCGCCGTCACGACGCCGCCGCCGGCCACCAGGACCGGACGCTCGGCCCCGCGCAACAGCGCGGCTGCACGCTCGACCTCGTCGGCGGCCGGCCGAGGACCGCTCCTTGCCTCGCGTTGATCCGGGATGGGAATCCGAACGTCCGCGGATTCCGCCTGCACGTCCATTGGGAGGTCAAGGAGGACCGGCCCGGGCCGGCCCGAACGCATCTGGTTCCAGGCCCGATGGAGCACGAACGGGAGCTCGTCGACGCGAGTCGGGTTCCACCACTCCTTCACGACCGGCTCGAAGATGCGCGCGTTGTCGGCGATGTGCCGGCGCTCGACCTCCTGGAGCAGGGCATGGCCGCGCAGGTAGGTGTGCGCCGAGCCGGTCATCAGCATCACGGCGGTGCTGTCGACGTAGGCCGTGGCCATGCCGATCACCGTGTTGGTCGCGCCCGGGCCGATGCTCGTGAAGGCGAGGAGTGGCATGCCCGAGACGCGATAGAACCCATCGGCCAGGTGGACCGCCGATTGCTCGTGCATGACCTGGATCGTGCGAATCGCGTCCGCGCGGTCGAGCAGGGCGTCGGTCAGGACCCAGGAGCCGTGGCCGGGAATGCCGACCGCATAGGGAACTCCCTGGCGCACGAGGTACTCGATGACGATCTGCGCACCCGAGAGGCGCCGTGGGGCGTCGTCGACCTGGACGGAAGCGGGCGATGCGCGGTCCTGTATGGCCACGTTTGATACCTCAGCAGGCCGGATCGGCCGCAGGCGGGCAAACGTTTACATGGAGGCGGCGCCGAGGATAGCAGGCACGGACGCCGATGGGAATAGAAGGGGGGCGGCAGCTCGCCGCGCGGGCCGCCCAGCGGTACGATGGCCCGGCCTCCAACGCCTTCGCTACTCACCTTCAGGAGAGAGGCTTGCGATGCAGACCCGCCAGCTGAGCCCCCTGGCTCGCACGATCGCCCATTCGGCCACCGACATCTGGAACGACTCGTGTGCCGTCGATGAGCTCGAGTATGCGATTGCCTTCGGAGCTGTCGGCGCGACCGCAAACCCCACGATCGTCGTCGACAACTGGAAGAAGGACCCGGCGCACTGGTCGGATCGGACACGCGTGCTGGCCCTGGAGCAGCCTGATTGGACGGAAGTTGACCTGGCCTGGGCGATCGTCGAAGAGATGAGCGTCCGCGGCGCGAAGCTGCTGGAGCCTGCCTTCGACGTCCATCGGGGCCGTCAGGGCCGCCTCTCGATCCAGACGGACCCGACATCGTTCCGCTCGGCCGAGCGCATGCTCAACCAGGCCCTCCGCTTCGATGCCCTCGCGCCGAACGTCATCGTCAAGTTCCCGGCCACGCCGGCGGGGATCGCCGGCATGGAGGAGGCGACTGCTCGCGGCGTGAGCATCAACGCGACGGTGAGCTTCACGGTGGCGCAGGCGGTGGCGGCGGCTGAAGCGGTGGACCGTGGGCTGCGGCGCCGCGAGGAGCACGGCCTGCCAATCGATCACATGGGACCGGTGGTCACGCTCATGATCGGGCGGCTCGAGGACTGGCTCAGGGTCCTGACCGAGCGGGACGGGATCGTGGCCCATCCGTCGGCGTTGCCCTGGTCCGGGATCGCGGTCTTCAAGCGCGCGTACCGGATCTTCCAGGAACGTGGCTATCGTGCCCGTCTCCTCGCCGCGGCCATTCGGCACCATCTGCACTGGTCCGAGCTGATCGGCGGGGACATCGTCATCACGCTGCCATCGGTCTGGCAGAAGCGGTTCAACGCCTCGGATGTGGATGCTCGGCCTCGCATTGATGACGCCGTCGAGCGGGCCACCGTCGACGAGCTGCTACGCCACTTCCCGGATTTCGAGCGAGCCTACGAGCCCGATGGTCTCCGCGTCGACGAGTTCGACTCGTTCGGACCCTCGGTCCGCACGCTGCGGGCGTTCATCGCCTCGTACCACGAGCTCCTCCACCTGGTGAGCGACGCGCTGCTGCCGAATCCCGACCTGAAGATGACGTGAACCCCCTCCCCGACTCGGCCCCGTCGAGCGACCTGCGCGCGGACCAGCTCCGTCTTCGGCCAGGTGTCTCGGGTTCGGTTGCGGTCGATCCCACGAGTGCCGGATGGCGCTACCTCACGTTCCGGGTCCACGACCTGAAGCCGGACGAGAAAGTTCGGGTCGGCGGCGCCGGCGAGGAATCGGCCATCGTGACCGTTTCGGGAGCCGTCAGCGTGGAGCTCGACCGCGGGGGGAGCCTCGACCTGCCGGGGAGGCCATCGGTGTGGGACGGTCTGCCGTGGGCCGCGTATCTGCCGCCCGGCTGTCTCGGCATGGTCCGCGCCAACGGACCCGCGCGGATCGCGGTCGCCAGCGCGCCCGGCTCGGGACGGACGGTCGTCAGCGCGGAGCCGGTGGTCATCGGTCCGGAGCAGGTGGGCATCGAGGTGCGGGGGGCGGGTAACGCGACCCGCCAGGTCAACCACATCATCACGCCTGACTTCCCGGCCGACCGCTTGGAGCTGGTGGAGGTCTACACCCCGTCCGGGAACTGGTCGAGCTGGCCCCCTCACAAGCACGACACGGATGCGATGCCCGGCGAGGCGGTCCTGGAGGAGGTCTACTCCTACGCGTTCCGCCGGCCCGAGGCCTGGGGCATCCAGCGCCTGTACCGCCGCGACGGCTCGCGTGACGTCCTCTGGGCTGTGCGCGACGGGGAGGTCGTGGTGGTGACCGACGGGTACCACCCCTTCGTCGCGACCCATGGCGACGACGCGTACTACCTCAACGCCCTCGCCGGAGACCGCCGGACGATGGCATGTTCCTTCGATCCCGACCTCGACTGGGTTCGCGAAGGCTGGGCCGCGATGGAACCCGACCCGCGCCTGCCCCTGGTCGGCCGAACGTGATCAATCGAATCGCCGAATGCACAGGAGGTAGCGATCAATGGACTGGAAGCTTGAAGTGGTGGTGATCCCGGTTTCCGATGTCGATCGGGCCAAGCAGTTCTACAGCGAGAAGCTCGGCTTCAACGTCGACGTCGACCACCGCGTGGGAGAGAACTTTCGCAACGTCCAGCTGACGCCGCCAGGATCGGCCTGCTCGGTCACCATCGGCACAGGGCTCACGCCGGGCCTCCAGCTGGTGGTGGCCGATGCCCAGGCGGCACACGCCGAGCTCGCCGGACGCGGGGTGGAGGTCACCAACATCCAGCACATCGAGGAAGGCGTATGGGCCGATGGGCCGGGCGGCCCATGGAACACCTTCTTCTTCCTCAAGGATCCGGATGGCAACAACTGGGCGGTGCAGGAAAAGCCCGGCATGTGAGCCGGCTCGGAATCTCGCAGTCAGCGCAGCACAGGAGCTGAATCGATGCAGAAGATCGTCACCTCCCTCTGGTTCGACGACCAGGCGGAGGAGGCAGCCAGGTTCTACTGCTCGATCTTCAACAACTCGAAGATCACGCAGATCGCTCGTTACGGCTCGGCCGGTCCCCGTCCAGAGGGGATGGTGATGACGGTCGACTTCCAGCTCGAGGGACAGGACTTCAACGCCATCAACGGCGGACCCGAGTTCAGGTTCACCGAGGCAACCTCGCTCCTCGTCAACTGCCAAACCCAGGAGGAGGTCGACGAGCTGTGGGACAAGCTCGGCGCGGGTGGTGAGCCGGGGCCCTGCGGTTGGCTGAAGGACCGATACGGCCTCTCGTGGCAGGTCGTGCCGGTGGCCATGGGAGAGATGCTGAGCGACCCCGATCCGGTCAAGTCGCAGCGGGTGATGGCGGCGATGCTCAAGATGGGCAAGATCGACGTCGCCGAGCTGCGCCGGGCGTACGACTCGCCAGTCGGCGCCGCCGCGGGAGGCTGACGCCCCGTTCGCCGGTCGCCGCGACCCCGCATGTGATGCTGGAGTCTCCAACCGTCCAACGAGGGTCGGGTCAAGGCCCATCCGGCCGTTTGTGATGGAGGACGCCCAGGATAGCCAACGAACGGCCGGAAACGATGCCTGGCCCGAACCCGATGGACCATGGGAGACCGTGGCTGCACACGACTGCTGTCGGGGTGCCACATGACGCGGATCAGCCGGCGTGGGTGGGCTCGATGACGACCTTGATCCCTTCACCCTTCTCGACGATCCGGAGCGCATCGGCCACCCGATCAAGGGGCAGGCGATGGGTCAGGAGGTCGATGACCGGCACGCGTCCCGAGGCAATCAACTCGAGCGCCTCCCGGTTGTGACGCGGCGCCGAACCATAGGCGCCGACAACGTTCAGCTCCCGGTAGTGGATCAGGTTTGAGTCGCTGCGGATGATCGGGTCGTCCTTCGGCAGACCGCCGAACAGGCTGACCCGTCCCCGCGGCATCGCCATCGCCAGCGCCTGCTCCTGTGCCGGCTTGGATGCCGCGGCGGTGATGACCACGTCGGCGCCGCGGCCATTGGTCAGGTCGCGAACCGCCGCGATCGGATCGGTGCTGGAACCGTCGATCAGGGCATCGGCCTTGACGCGGGAGGCGAGCTCGAGACGAGAGGCGTTGACGTCGATCAGCATGACCTGAGCCGCCCCACGCGCTCGCGCAAGGCGCACGTGTAGGCAGCCTATTGGTCCCGCTCCGACCACGACCACCGAATCGCCCTCGTGCACGCCGGCGAGCTCCTGCCCGTTGAGGACACAGGCGAGTGGCTCGCTGATCGCAGCCTCCGCTGGTTCGATCTGATCAGGAATCCGGTTGACGCCATCCACCGCCAGGACCTTGGCGGGGACCCGCATGAGCTCGGCGAAGCCGCCGTCGTAGTGGTAGCCGATGGACTCCAGGTGTTCGCACACGGTCTGGAATCCACGCCGACACTGGAAGCACGATCCGTCGGGGATGGCGGCGATGACCTGCACGCGGTCGCCCACGCGCCACGCGTCGACGCCGGTGCCGACCTCCACGACCTCGCCGGCGACCTCGTGCCCCATGACCCGTGGCAGGGTGATGTTGGCATGACCGTGGTGGAAGATCTTGACGTCCGTCCCGCACGTGCCGCAGGCGAGGACGCGGATGACGAGGTCTCCCGGGCCGGCTTCCGGCTCAGGGACGGGCTCGAGCCGAAGGTCACCCGACGCGTAGAGGCGTGCAGTCTTGATTGTCCTTCTCCCAGGTTTAGGTTGCCCCTTGGGGTGCCTCTCGAGGTGCCTCTCGGGGTGCTGGCTGAGGCGCTTCCTCGAGGGCCGGCGCCAAGACGGCGAGGACCACATCCGGATCCGCGGCCTCTCGCAGCTGGCTGGCGTGTTCGGGCTCGATAAGGATGTTGGCCAGGCTGGCCAGGATGTCGAGGTGCGCATCGTCGCGCGCAGCGATACCAATGCACACGAAGACGCGATCCTCACCCCAGTCGATGCCGGCCGGGAACTGGGCGAAGGAGAGGGCTGTTTTCCGGATGAGAACCCGACTCTCGTCCGTCCCATGCGGAATTGCGAACCCCTCTCCCACCGAGGTGGACATGCCTCGCTCGCGCTCGAGCATGGCATCGGCGTAGCCCGTATCGACCGCGCCAAGCTCCTCGAGGATGCGACCCGTGGCCAGGATCGCATCCTCCTTGGAACCAGCGGCCAACCCGAGGCGGATGGCCTCGCGCGGCAGGACCTCCATGCCCTGCCTACGCCTCGATCGCCGCGCCGGAGCGCAGCGCCTCGGCGATCCTGGCGAAGACCGGATCGCCGATGAACGTGTCGAACGCCACCACCGGGTGGCCCGGCGCGACCTGCCTGGCACGCTCGGCGAGCGAGCGATGACAGATCACCAGGTCCGCGTCGGCCGGAATCCTGGTCACGGACGTATGCTCGACCGTGACCGGCAGCCCCGCCAGCTGACGCTTGAGCTGCGAGACGACCAGCGCGCTGCTGCCCATGCCGGCCTCGCAGGCCAGCACGATCTTGTGGACGTCGGCGGCCGAGATCGCGCTCATGCCGCCGAACCAGCCGCGGCGGGTGCCGCTTCAGGTGCCGTCTCGTCGGCCGTCTCGCGAACG
Source organism: Chloroflexota bacterium (assembly GCA_005880165.1). Taxonomy (GTDB): domain Bacteria; phylum Chloroflexota; class Limnocylindria; order QHBO01; family QHBO01; genus CF-82. The sequence continues at coordinate 7,138 of VBJP01000046.1, forward strand.
GTTGCCCGCAGGATCACCGCGGCCGCGGCGAATGCCACCACGCAGCCGACGAGGATGCCGGCCAGCGTTGCCAGCTGCCCACCAGGAGGCGTCATGGCCAG
>VBJP01000047.1 GCA_005880165.1 Chloroflexota bacterium
CACGGCCACCCCAACCGCCAAGCCGAGCGCGTCGGGATCAGCCACTCCGTCGGCGACACCATCGGCGACTCCGACCCCCCACCCGGCCCCACCCACGCCCACGCCGACGCCGAGACCGACCCCCGCACCAACGGCTCGGCCCAGCGCAACCAACACACCATCGCCGACCCCGTCGGGGCTCCCCGCGCCGCCCCCCGACCAGCAGCTGCCCGGCGGCGGCCAGGCGACCGTGACGAGCGCCAGCGCACCGCCGCCACCTCCGCCACAGCACCCCACGCCCCTGGTCGCGGCCCGGAACACCGAACCCCCGCGCGGGCCGCTCGAGGCCAGCGGCCGCATCGCGACCGGCGCGGATCTCGACGCGCTCTCCGCGGCGCTCGGATCGCCGACACGTGACGCGCGGCTGCCGACCCTTGACGCGCGGCTGCTGATGTTCCGCGAGCGATTCCCCGACGTCATCGAGGCCTTTGTCGACGCGGTGGCACGCGATCTGGCCGGCCGAGCCATCGCGCAGCTCCCGCGACCCTAGGCGCCTTCCCGTCTGTCGCGTGCCTGGGGGTCGAGGAGGCGATCGGCAATCAGCTCGGCCGCCGCCAGATCCTGGATGGCAAGCCCCACGCTCTTGAAGATCGTGATGGCCTGCGGATCACGGGTCTCAGCCCACCGCGGGTCCACGCTCCCGAGCTCCAGGTAGCCATCCTCCCCGAGATCGCCGCTGCGTAACGCGGCGACGAGGTCGCCGGCCTCCGCGAGCGAGGCTTCCCGAGCATCGACCGCCACCAGCCCCGCGCGCCCGAAGAGCGCGGGAGGGATCTCGACCATGCCCAGGCGGAAGGCACCGATGCCGTTGACGTGCGCGCCCGGCTCGACCTGCCCGGCCTCGAAGAGCGGCTCGCTGGACGTGGTGGCGCAGCACACGATCTCGGCCCCGCGCAGCGCCTCGGCCGGGGAGCCTGCGGGTGCGACCCGCACCTCTGAACCCAGCTCCTCGCCCATGCGTTCCGCGAAGGCCACCCGACGCCCCTCGTTTCTGGCGTAGACGCGCAGCTCGCGGATCGGCCGAGCGGCCATCACGGCGCGCACCTGCCAGGCGGCCTGGGCTCCGCAGCCGAAGAGGGCGAGGACCGAGGCATCGATGCGCGCCAGGAGACGAGTCGCCACTCCAGAAGCGGCGCCGGTGCGCATGGCGGTGACCGTGGTTCCGTCCAGGATGGCGAGTGGCTCACCGCTGCCCGCGTCGAACCAGACCACCACCGCCTGGACTGTGGGCAGACCACGGTCCGCATTGCCCGGCATAACCGTGACCAGCTTGACCGCGGCTCCCCGGCCGCCAGCCCGCAGTCCTGGCATGAGCAGCAGGTCCCCGTGTCCCATTTCGAGGCGGATACGCATCGGAGAACGGTCCCGGCCGGCGGCCACGTCGCGGAACGCGGCGTCGATCGCGTCGAGCAGGTCGGCCATGGGCACCGCGTCGCGAATTGCCTGTCCGTCGAAGGTGGGCACGACCGGATGGCTCACGGCTCGGAGTCTAGCCGGAGCATCGGGTAGGATCGCCGCCATGCCCTGGTTCCCCCTCCTCCTGGTGGCGCACGTCGGGCTGGCAATCTCCCTGCTCCTCCCGAGCCTCCTGCTCCCCTTCCTGCTGCGGAGCGACGAGACGGATGGCGCACGACAGCCGGGCCTGCTGGCGAGATTCCTCCTGAGCCTGCAGGGCACCGGCAGCCTGGTGATCGGCATCGGTCTGGCGATCACCGGCGCCGGGCTGCTCGCCATCCTCGGACCGGACCTCCTGCGCAAGCCGTGGCTGCTGGCGGCGCTAAGCATCTATGCGGCGAATCTGCTGGTGGCGGGCCTCGTCTCGCGCCCGAACCTCCGCCGTCTGCTCGGCGTGCGGGGACGAGCCCTACCCGCGGAGGGCGAGGCATGGCGGCGGGGTGCTCGCCGGCAGCGCCTCCTGGCCTACGCCATGGCGCTGGCCACGGGCCTCATCGGCTTCCTGATGAGTACCAAGCCCGAATTCTGAGGCGCGGCCAATGTCAGAGCCGGCGCAGGCAGCGGGGGCCATCGCCTCCGGATCAGAACTGGGGGATTGGCAGTGGCCGGCCGGTGACGAGGTAGATGGCCGTCACGATGAGCAGCAGGGCGAGGACGAACACGATCATCCAGCGCAGGACTTCCCACATGGCTCGGCTCCCAAGTACGGCGTAGGTAGGCAGCTCACCTGGGTACGTTGGGCTTCCCTGGTGCCCGGATTCTACGGCACGCCTCAACGCTGACCCTCCGTCTGCGGGCGGCCGCGCGGAGCGCCACCTAGAATCGGGGCCGTGACGCTTCGCCTCCTCGATTCGCGGACCGAACAGAAGGTTCCGTTCGAGCCGATCGGGGGTGGCCCGGTGGGCCTCTACGTCTGCGGCGTGACGCCCTATGACACCGGCCACCTGGGCCATGCCTTCACCAACCTCAGCTTCGACGTCCTGCATCGGTACCTGGAATACCTGGGCTACCAGGTGACCTACGTCCAGAACCTGACCGATGTGGACGACGACATCCTGCGAAAGGCCCGAGAGCTTGGAGAGGACTACCTGGAGCTCGGCAACCGCCACCTCACCACGTTCCTGGCCGAGATGGCGGCCCTCAACTGGCTGCCCCCAGAGCATCTCACCCGGGCGACCAAGCACATCCCGCAGATGCAGGAGCTCATCCGCCAGCTGGTGGCCAGCGGGAACGCGTACGTCGCGGACCGCCACGTCTACTACTCGATCGCCTCCCGGCCACAGTTCGGGGAGCTGTCGCACCTGCCGCGCGAGGCGATGCTGCCGATTGCCAACGAGCGCGGCAACGTGCCCGACATGCCCGGCAAGCGCGACCCTCTCGACTTCGTCCTCTGGCAGCCATCGGCGCCGGATGAGCCCTCCTGGGAGTCGCCCTGGGGTCCCGGACGGCCGGGCTGGCACGTCGAATGTTCGGCGATGAGCATGGCCTACCTGGGGCCCCAGTTCGAGATCCACGGGGGTGGGCAGGACCTCATGTTTCCGCACCACGAGGCGGAGATCGCGCAGTCGGAGGCGGCCACGGGGCGACGCCCGTTCGTCGCCTACTGGCTTCACGCGGGCATGCTCACCGTGCGCGGCGAGAAGATGAGCAAATCACTGGGCAACCTGGTGCTGGTGCGCGAGCTGCTGGGGACCTACTCCGGCGACGCGATCCGTCTCTACCTGGTGAGCCATCACTACCGCGACGAGATCGACTTCGATGAGGCCGATCTGGAGGCGTCCTCCCGGCAGGCGGCGCTCCTCCGCCGGGCCTGTCGTGTCGCCGAGGAGCTCGAGCCGCTGGCTCCCTCGCTTGCCGATCCGGCCGCCCTGGACCCGACCATCGCCGGGCATCGGGCCCGATTCCTGGCCGCGATGGACGACGATCTGTATACGCCCGCGGCGCTGCCGGAGCTGCACGCGCTGGCGGCGCTCTGCACGCGCGAGGCACCGCGCGACCTCGTCGTCCAGGCGGGCTGGATGGTGCGCGAGCTTGGCGCACGCGTCCTGGGACTGCGGCTCGCCACGGTCCCGGGCGCGATGGAGATGGCCGAACAGCCCGAGGGCGCGATCGTCGCATGACGCCACCGCCGTCAACGCCTGGCACCGCGCCGTCCGGCCCGGTGACGGCTGACGCCCAGGACGAGGTGGTCCCGGTCAGCGTCCGGCTCGGGACGGTCGTCCCGCCGGCGGATCCCGAGGACTGGCGCCGGCCACTCACCTGGGTCGCCGCCCTGGGCATGCTGCTGGCACCGGCGCTGGCCGTCGTGTGGTCCGTGATCGCCTCCCCGATGCACGCGGCCCGCCCGACGCCGGGGACGTGGCTCATCGCGGGCGCGCTGGTGGTTGGCGGTGTGATCACCGGCACGACCCAGCTGCGTCCGATGTGGGCGGCCGCGGGCACCCTTGGCTCCGCCCTGTTCGGCGCGCTGTTGGTGGTGCTGTTTGCCGTGGCTATCTCTCCCGAGGTGCGGGCCGGGACGTTGACGCCCTACCTCGTCCAGGCGCTGAAGGGATCGGCGGCGGGGCTGGTCGGGGCGCTGGTCGCCGCGACCCTGATGCCGGCGCTCACCCCGATGCGGTCGCGCGTCCGCCGCGGCCTGGCACCCGCGGCGATCGGGATCGCGGTCAGCGCCATCGTCGTACGTCTCCTCCTCCCGGCCTGACGAAGCGTGCCAGCCCTTCGGCCGACCCCTGCCGAGCTGGTCCGGGCTCAGGTCGCGATCGATGGCCACGCGCTCTCAGGCGACGGAACCTGGGTTGTCTACGCGCGCCGGACGGTACTGCGCGGGGCGTACCGTCGCCACCTCTGGCGGGTGCCCGCCGAGGGTGGGCCGCCGCGGCGCCTGACGAGTGGCGAAGTCAACGACAGCAGTCCGGCCATCGCGCCCAACGGCCGGCGCCTCGCGTTCCTGCGAGCGAGTGCCGACCCCGCCGCCCCGGAGAAGGAGCGACTGGCGCAGGCCTGGATCCTGGATGTCGCGGGCGGGGAACCGCGCCGCCTTGGCCGTCTGCCCCACGGGGTCGAGGGACTTCACTGGAGCCCTGACGCCCGCAGCCTCGCACTCCTCGCGCTCGCGCCACGAGCCCGCTTCCTCGTCGGCGAGCGCAAGGCCACGAACCCCCGGAAGGGCGAGGCGCCGGCTCCGACCGCGCGGCACATCACGCGCATGGACTTCCGCAACGACTCAGGCTATCGCGATAGGCGCGCCCACCTGTGGCTCGTCGCGGCGCGCCGCGGTGCCCGTCCCCGCCAGCTGACGAGCGGCGACTTCGACGTCGAATCTCCCAGCTGGTCCCCCGACGGGCGATCCATCGCATTCGTCGCGGACCTCGGCCCCGACTCCGCCGTGAACCCGCAGACCGCCCTGTACCTGGTGCCTGCCGCCGGCGGCCCCATCCGCGAGCTGGCACGCCTGCGCGGCGACCTGACGGCGCCGGCCTGGTCCTCTGACGGTCGCTGGATCGCAGCGTTGGGCACCGATGTAGTCGACCCTCCGGAGGCGACCCAGCCCGAGATCTGGGTCATCGATGCGCTGAGCGGCCAGGCACGCTCGCTCAGCGCCGGGCTCGACCTGCCGGCCGGTGTCTGGGTGGGCAGCCACCTGACGCGGACGGAGCAGCCGGAGGGGCCGCTGTGGCTCGACGAGGGGTCGCTGGTGTGCCTGCTTACCGTTCGTGGACGCGCGGTCCCGTGGCGTTTCGACCTGCGCGGCGGTGCGGAGCCACTCGTCGACCCCGCGCTTCGTGTCCTCACCACGGGGCTGCAGGCTGCCAGAGGCAACGTCATCGTCAACGCGCAGGTGGATGGGGAGTCGCTCGAGCTGTCTGCGGTTCGGCACGGGAGCTTGCGCCGCATCACGCATAACGGCGCAGCCTGGCAGCGGCGCTTCCCGATTCCGCGCCTCGACGAGGTCGACCTGCCCAGCCCGGCTGGACGGATCCAGACCTGGATCTACGCCCCCACACGCACGCGCCGGGCTCGCCTGCCCGTCGTCATCGACATCCACGGCGGCCCGACCGGGTCATGGGGTCCCGGAACCTCACTGGACATGATCGCCCTTACCGCCGCCGGGTATCGCGTCGTCAGGCCCAACATCCGCGGCTCGGCAGGGTTCGGCGCCGCCTGGGTCGACGGCCTTGGGCCCAGGTGGGGCGACGTGGATGCCACAGACCTCCTCGCGGTCGTCGACGGCCTCGTTCGAGAAGGACTGGCCGATGAGGGTCGCATCGGGGTGATGGGACTCTCCTACGGCGGCTTCCTGGTGAACTGGCTGATCGGCGTCACGGATCGCTTCGCCGCCGCGGTCAGCGAGAACGGAGTGACGAACCAGGTCACCGCCTGGGCGGAGTGCCATTTCGGCATCTACGACACGCGCCGCGCCGGCCTCGGCGACCCCCTCTCCGAGGAGGGCATGCTCGGCCTCTGGTCGCGCTCACCGATGCGGAACGCGGCGCGGGTTCGGACGCCGCTGCTCATGCTGCAGGCCGAGGAGGACCAGATCTGCCCGGCCTCTGACAACGTGCAGCTCTTCGCCGCGCTCCGGACTCTCGGACGCGAGGTCGAGTACGTCCTGTATCCAGAGGAGCATCACGTGATGCAGTCGATCGGCCGGCCCGACCGAAGGATCGACCGCCTGGAGCGCATCCTGACCTGGTTCGGCACCCACCTCCGCTGACGCGGGACCTGGCTCAGGCCGGGGATTTGCGGCTCAACCGGTCGGCAAGGCCACCAATGGTGAGCGCCAGGCCGAGGGCGATGATCCCCAGCGCTCCCACCAGGCGGAATGCCTCACCCCCGAATGCCGTGGAGAGCGCCAGGTAGGCGATCACCGATCCTGCTGCGACGCCCGAGCCGATCCACTTGAAGGCCGGCGCGTCGGCGATCCAACCGGCGGCGTACATGCCGATGCCGAAGCTGAAGGGGACCACCGTCCAGAGGTACGACCAGTCGCCCCATCGGTCGTTCAGGCTGCTGAACAGCAGGGCCACTCCAGCCCCCAGCAGCAGCGCGCCCGGGATGGCCATGCCGGCGCGCAGACGGCGGTGCTGCCGGCGTCCGATCAGCGCCGGACCGATAAAGAAGAGCGAGAGCACGACCAGGACGAGCGGCCAGTAGGCCAGCCAGCCGCCCTCGACGCCCATTCTGCTCAGCCAGTCACCGATCCATCCCGCCGAGAGCACCAGCAGCCCTATGATCAGCAGCATCAGGCCGGCGCCCAGCTCGATCGTGCGGCTCACCCGCCGAGTATAGGTTCGCGTTTTTGGCGCCAGGGTCAGCGTAGGCTTGGCCGGACATGGCCGGTGTCGCGTGGCCCCGCATCCTCCTCCGCCTCCTGGGTCGCCGGCTGCCGCGGGTGCGCGGCCGGATCCGGGCGGCTGGCCTGGAGCGGCCGCTGACCATCCGGCGCGATCGTTGGGGAATCCCCCATGTCGACGCGCAACGCGCCAGCGACGCCTGGTTCGGCCTAGGCTTCTGCCACGCCCAGGACCGCGCCTTCCAGCTCGAGCTGCTGCTCCGCGTGGGTTCGGGGACGCTCGCCGAGCTCATCGGGCCCGAGGGTCTGTCCATCGATCAGATCAGCCGTCGTCTCGGCTTCCGGCGCACGGCGGAGGTGAAGCTCGAGGCCATCGGTCCCGAGATCAGAGAGGTGCTCGAAGCCTACGCGGGCGGCATCAACCAGGGACTGGGGCGCGGGCTCAAACGGCCGCCTCACGAGTTCGCCCTGCTCAGGCGAGCGCCGAGCCCTTGGACGGCCCTCGACGTCCTGTGTTTCGTCGGCCTGCAGGCCTTCTCGCTATCGAGCAACTGGGATGTCGAGCTGGCGCGGCTGAAGATCCTGACCGATGACGGGCCGGACGCGGTGGCTGCCCTGGATCCGGGCTATCCGGGCTGGCTGCCGGTG
>VBJP01000082.1 GCA_005880165.1 Chloroflexota bacterium
ATGGCCAGGGCGAAGACGCCAAGCATCGTGGCCCCCGCCATGTCATAGCTGAGCGCCCAGTACACGATGGCCACCACGCCGATGCCGATGGGGAGCAAGAAGTAGCGCTTCGACATCAGCCGGAATTCTACGCGGATGCGGCCGGCGGTCCTGCCAGCCATGCTCGCGCTGTCTGCGGCTGAATATGGGTAAATCTGCGCATCACACGAGCCAGCCACAGTCGGTGCGGTGGGCAGGCGCCTCATCGGACCGGTCGCCGGGGAGCGGCGGGTGGGGACGGACGAGCGGACGGCCACCGGCCGTCTCGTCGCTGATCGCCAGGGTCGCGCGACGGGTCGCAGGATCGACGACTGGCGGAACCGTCTCGACCGCGTCTGGCACGTGGAGGGATTGCGGAGGCTGCCGAGACGTTCCTGCCTCTCGGGCCGTGACCACCGACCCGTCCGGGTAGGAGAGCCACAGGCCGCGCATTCGCGCGATGAAATGCTCCGGCATCCCGGGCACCAGGAAGTCCACCTGCGCGCTGCCGGTGCGCCGGTAGCCTCGCGGCCGTTCGTCCGCCTGGACGCGATCCACGAACGGTCGGTCCAGCAGCTCCTGAACGGCGACGGACACGTTCTCATCAGCCTGGACGGTGGTGGTCCCATGGCTGAAGACCGCCTCGCCGATCACCGTCGCCGGATCGCCCGGCGCGGGCGTGCGGAGCAGCTCGTAGACGATCCGGTCGGCTGTCCGAGGGTCCGCGACCCGGCTGATCACGGCGCGCAGGATAGCAGGGGCCATGCTGCAACCGAGCGGCCCCGCAGCGTTCGAAGAGCGCTGCGGCTCGGCTATCATCGCGCTCCATGGCGAGCACCCACGTCGAGGAGAAGTCGTATCGGAGCATGGTCTCCGAGCAGTCCGACGAGCAGATCGATCGTTGGGCCGCAGACCTGTTCATCGACTTCGCGAAGCGGATGGGGGTTGGCACTGCCATCGCGGCGTTCTGCGCCGCCGCGAAGCTCGACCAGCGCGGATTCCAGCGCGCGTTTCTGGTCGGCGGCGGCCCGGATCACGTGATCGGCATCGACACGGCCGGCCAGCTGGCTGCGCCGATCTTCGAGCTGCCTAAGGCGGTTGCCGGGCTGCGCCGGATCGACCCCAAGGCGCGGCAAAAGCTGATCGACTTCCTCGTCCGTCAGCGCGAGGTGATGTCCTACACCCCCTGAGGCGATGGCGCGGGCGTTGGCCGCCCCGGTCCTACTCGGCCAGCCCTGCCCGCAGGATGGCGATCGCGTTCTCGAGCTTTAGCCGCGTGATCGTCAGGTACTTCGCCAGGTTCGAGCGATTGACTTCGGGGATCTGCTCGATCACGTCCGGGTGGCGAAGCAGATCGACGAGGTCGTCGACCGCGGATGCCAGCTTGCCCTTGGTGTCGACCAGCGCGTCGTCGGCGTGCCTTGCGGCGGCAAGCGAGCCGGCCATCGTTCGCGCGCGACGCTTGGGAACCTTGGTGGCGGCGGGTTCGCTCTCGTCGCCGCCGGTAATGGCGCGCAGGCGCGCCAGGCTCAGCTCGCCTGCCGCGACCTTTCTGGCCAGGCGCTTGCGGAGTCGCTCATCGGTCAGCTTCATCAGCTCATAGGCATGGCTGATCGTGTCTTTGCGCACGGACACCAGCTCCCGAATCTCGACCGGTGCCTCTGCGAGCCGCAGACGGTTCTCGACGTAGCCCTTGTCCTTGCCGATCTTCTGGGCGAGCTGGCGGACCGAGTAGCCCAGGTCGGTCATCTTGCGGTACATCCCCGCTTCCTCGAGCGGCGAGACATCCTCGCGCTGGAGGTTCTCGATGATCGACACCTCCAGGGCGGTCTCTTCGTCGAAGTCCACCACGATGGCGGGGATCGATTCACGGGTCGCCAGCCGCGAAGCGCGCCACCGGCGCTCGCCGGCGATGAGCTCGTACTGGCTGCCCATCGGCCGAACCAGGATTGGTTGCAGGACGCCGTGCTCCCGAATGCTGCTTGCCAGCTCGGTCAGGGAATCCTCTTCGTACGAGAGGCGGGGCTGGGCCGGATTGGGAAGGATCCGGTCGACTGGAACCTCGCGGATCTGGGCGTGCGTGGCGCGCGACTCGATCAGCGAGACGATGCCAGGACCCAGGTCGGTGCCGACCGCCTCGTCGAAGAGCCGATGGATGTTTTCCCGCAGCAGCGGGCGCTTGCTAGCCAAGTTCGATCACCTCACGTGCAAGGTCGCGGAAGGCACGTGCCGCGTTGGAGCTGGAGGCGTATTCCGTCACCGGTTTACCCGTCAAGGGCGCCTCACCCAGCTTCACCGTGTTCTTGATCATCGTGTTGAAGACCCGTTGGTCCCCCAGCTCCCTCAGGTTTTCGAGCATCTCGCGCGCGAGGACCGTACGACCATCGAAGAAGGTGGCCAGCAGGCCGGAGATCTCGAGATCATGATTCAGCTTGAGCTTGATGGTGTTGATCACCTTGATCAGCGCTGTCAGGCCCTTGATGGCGTAGTACTGGGTCTGCACCGGGATGATGACCCGGCTGCTTGCCACCAGCGCGTTGATGGTCAGCAGGCCGAGCGTCGGCGGGGAGTCGATGATGATCACGTCAAAGCTGCGTTCCGCCCAGCCCGCGAGCGCATCGCGCAGCACCATCTCGCGACCGATGGCGGTGAAGAGCTCGACCTCGGTCGAGGCCAGCTCGAGAGTGGCGGGCGCCACCGACAGTCCCTGCATCTCCGTCTCGCGGACGATCTCCTCGATCGACAGCCGATCCTCGGCGAGGACATCGGACATGGATTGTCGGACGTCCGAGAGTGATATCCCAAGGCCGACTGTCAGGTTCGCCTGGGGATCCATGTCCACGCACAGGACCCGATAGCCGATTTCGGCCAGCGCCCCGCCGAGATTAATAGAGGTGGTCGTCTTTCCGACGCCACCTTTCTGGTTCGCTATGGCAATTACCTTGGTCAAAGCAGCACCTATCAATGGCTGTGACTGGCGGGAGAAGGCCGCGGCTGGGACTGCCCGATGATAGTCGCGGCTCGCGGCCGGGGTCCATCCGGGTTATCCACAAGGTCATCCGGTCGGGTCGTCTTTGTGCAAAGACGACGACATATACTCGAAGTTGTCCACCAGGACGGGACGGGCCCATAGCTCAGTGGTTAGAGCATCCGGCTCATAACCGGCGGGTCGCAGGTTCGATCCCTGCTGGGCCCACCACGGTTTCGGAGGACATCCAGTTGTCGACCGCCGAAAAGCTGGCGCGCCTGTCAGAGCTGCGTCGGGACGCCCTGCAGGGCGGCGGACCAGCGCGTGTCGAACAGCAGCATGGGCGCGGCAAGCTCACCGCTCGTGAGCGTCTCGACAGCCTTCTCGATGACGGAACCTTCGAAGAGCTGGATGCCTTCGTCACGCATCGCGCCACGGACTTTGGTCTCGACGACGAGCGGTACCTCGGCGACGGGGTCGTGACCGGCCACGGCCTGATTGATGGGCGGGCGGTCTTCGTCTATGCGCAGGACTTCACAGTGTTCGGCGGATCGTTGTCCGAAGCCCACGCCGAGAAGATCTGCAAGGTGATGGACCTGGCGATGCAGACCGGCGCGCCAATCATCGGTCTCTCCGACTCCGGAGGAGCGCGCATCCAAGAGGGGGTCGCCAGCCTTGGGGGATACGCCGAGATCTTCCTGCGCAACACGCTGGCCAGCGGTGTGGTGCCGCAGATATCGCTGATCCTTGGCCCGTGTGCAGGGGGCGCGGTCTATTCACCGGCGATCACGGACTTCACGATCATGGCCGAGGGGACAAGCTACATGTTCGTGACCGGACCCAACGTGGTGAAGACGGTGACGCACGAAGAGGTCGACTTCGACGGGCTCGGGGGCGCGCGGGTCCACAACGAGCGAAGCGGGGTGGCGCAGTTCATGGCTGCAGGCGAGCCGCAGGCGATCGCTCTCGCACGAACCCTCCTCGGATACCTTCCGCAGAACAACGTGGAGCTGACCCCGCTCAACGACGAATGGAAGGATCCCGACGTATCGGGCGCCGACCTGGAGGCGCTCATTCCGGATTCGCCGCAACGCTCCTACGACATGCATATCGCGATTCGCGGCCTGGTCGACGCCGGCTCGTTCCTGGAGGTGCACGCCGGATTTGCGCGCAACATCATCTGCGGGTTCGCACGGATCGAGGGCAGAAGCGTCGGCATCGTCGCGCAGCAGCCGGAGGTGTTGGCCGGCGTGCTCGACATCGACGCATCCGACAAGGGCGCGCGCTTTGTCCGCACCTGCGACTGCTTCAACGTGCCCCTCATCACGTTGGTCGACGTGCCGGGTTTCCTGCCGGGCGTCGACCAGGAGCATCGCGGCATCATTCGTCACGGCGCGAAATTGCTGTACGCCTATTGCGAAGCGACCGTCCCCAAGCTGACGGTCATCACCCGCAAGGCGTACGGCGGGGCGTACGACGTCATGAGCAGCAAGCATGTTCGCGGCGACCTGAATTTCGCCTGGCCGACGGCGGAGATCGCAGTGATGGGCGTCGAGGGCGCGGTGAACATCATCTTTCGGGACGACATCGAGGCCGCCAAGGATCCCGCAACGGAGCGCGCACGACTGGTCGCCGAATACGAGGCGCGGTTCGCGAACCCATATATCGCCGCGGCGCGTGGATATGTCGACGAGGTGATCCTGCCCTCCGAGACCCGGGGCCGCCTAGCTTCGGGCTTGCGGGTGCTCGAGGGAAAGCGTCAGGCCTTGCCCGCGAAGAAGCACGGCAACATCCCGCTGTAGCGCTGGCTGTCCGTGCGCAAAGACAGTCCGCGCCGGCCCTTCAAGCGCGTCCTTATCGCGAACCGCGGCGAGATCGCCGTCCGCATTGCGCGGACCCTGCGCGAGATGGACATCGAAAGTGTCGCGGTCTTCTCCGACGCTGACAGCAATGCGGTGCACGGGCAGGCGGCCGACCTTGCGGCGCCCATCGGCCCGGCAGCCGCGTCCGCCTCGTACCTCAACGTCTCGGCGCTGATCGCAGCAGCCAAACGCACCGGTGCGCAGGCAGTCCATCCCGGATATGGCTTTCTCTCCGAGAGTGCCGTCTTTGCGCGCGCCGTCGAGGAGGCAGGACTCACGTGGATCGGCCCATCGCCAGGCACCCAGGAGCTGCTCGGCAACAAGCTGGCGGCCCGGCGCGCGGTTGCCGCGGCGGAGGTGCCGATCGTGCCGGGTCTCATGGTTGCGGTCGACGCGGACGACCTGCCGGGTCCTGCGGCGGTTGACTACCCCGCCATGCTCAAGGCCGCGGCCGGAGGCGGCGGCCGGGGAATGCGGCGGGTTGACGCACCGGAGCAGCTGGCGGCGGCACTGGCCGGGGCACGGCGTGAGGCTGCGGCGGCCTTTGGCGACCCGACCATCTACCTGGAGCGACTCATCGAGCCGGCCCGGCACGTGGAGGTCCAGCTGCTCGGCGACCGCCACGGCAATCTCGTGTGCCTGGGAGAGCGGGACTGCAGCATCCAGCGTCGCCACCAGAAGCTCATCGAGGAGAGCCCCTCCCCTGGCGTCACGCCGGCGATTCGCGAAGAGCTCTATGCGTCGGCGCGACGCGTTGCGGGAACGGTCGACTTCCAAAGCGCGGCCACCGTCGAGTTCCTCCTGGACGCGGACGGCAGTCACTACTTCCTGGAGATGAACACACGGCTCCAGGTGGAGCACGGGGTCACGGAGCTGGTCACCGGCCTGGACCTGGTCGCGTGGCAGATCCTGGTGGCGGCGGGGGAGCCGCTGTCGGCGGCAGTCCTCGAGGCGAACCCTCGCGGACATGCCATCGAGGTTCGCGTCTACGCCGAGGATCCATACGCCGGCTTTCACCCGGTCGCCGGGACGGTCACGACCTGGCGACTCCCCTCGGGTCCCGGCGTCCGCGTGGACGAAGCGGTCCGACCCGGTGTCCCGCTCACCCCCGAGTACGACCCGCTGCTGGCCAAGGTCATGACCCAGGCCCCTGACCGACCGGCGGCAGTGGCGCGTCTTCGCCGCGCGCTGGACGAGATGCTGGTCGGTGGCCTGCAGACGGACCTCGGGTTCCATCGCTGGCTGGTGGACCATCCCGGCTTCGCGTCCGGGGCCTACGACACGGGCTTCGTCGCCAGCCACTGGGGTCACGGCCCGGAGCTGACCGCGGAGGAGGCGGCCCTCGCAGCGCTGGCCGCGCAGCAGGCGCGGCTGAGCGACGAGGCCTCTAATGGACCGATGCCGCGGCGCTCCGCGGGAGCGGCCGGATCGACCCGTCCAGGCGAATCCGCGTGGGCCCGGCTCGCGCGGGAGGAGGGTCTGCGGCGATGACCGGCCCCGGAGCCGGATACCGGACGCGAGTGGGTGGGGCTGACGGCGTGGAGACGGAGCCCACCTCGGACTGGACGTTCGCCTGGGTCGACCGGGTGGCCGGCGTGGCTCGCCTGCGGACCGGCAATCGCGCCGTGAGCGTCGTGGTGGAGGGGAGCGGCTCGGAATGGTTCGTGACCCTCCGGGGCCGGCGCATCGCGGTCTCGGTCCTCAGCCGACGCGAGCAGCTGCTGGCGAAGGCGGCGCTCGGATCACGCTCTGGCACCGGCCCGGTCGAGGTGACGGCCACGCTGCCGGGCCTCATCGTCGCGGTCGAGACGACGGAGGGAAGCGACGTGGCGGCCGGCGATCCGTTGCTGACCATCGAGGCGATGAAGATGCAGAACGAGGTTCGGGCCCCTCGTGCCGGGCGCGTTGCGGCGATCGCCGTGGCAGCGGGCCAAACCGTCGGGACCGGCCAGCTGCTCCTTCGGCTGGAGTAGCCGCAAGCGGAAGGTGCCGCCGGGAGGCGGCGCCGCCATCGGTACAATCGCCGCCTGATGAGCGCACCCGAGGAGGCTCCGGCACCGCGCCACGAGCGCACCACTTCGGGGATCGACATCGCTGACGTCTACGGGCCACAACCCGCGGTCGACCCTGAACGGCTCGGCGACCCAGGGCAGTTCCCCTTCACGCGGGGCGTGCAGCGCACCGGCTACCGGGGCCGATCGTGGACCATGCGCCAATACGCCGGCTTCGGCTCGGCCGAGGAGACCAACACGCGGTTCCGCTACCTCCTCGCATCAGGGCAGACGGGGCTCTCGGTCGCCTTCGACCTGCCTACCCAGATGGGGTACGACTCCGACGATACGATGGTGGTTGGCGAGGTCGGGCGCGTCGGCGTGCCGATCGACAGCCTGGCCGACATGGAGCTGCTTTTCGAGGGGATCCCTCTCGATCGGGTCAGCAGCTCGATGACCATCAACGCCACCGCGGCCATCCTGCTGGCGCTCTACGAGACCGTTGGACGCCGGCAGGGGACGGACCCGGCAACGCTGCGGGGCACGGTCCAGAACGACATCCTTAAGGAGTACATCGCGCGCGGGACCTACATCTTT
>VBJP01000083.1 GCA_005880165.1 Chloroflexota bacterium
TCGTGGCGGACATGTCGTCGCAAGCCGAGGTCCGACGGTTGGCCCGCGAGGTCCTCGCCACATACCAGCGGCTGGATGTGCTGCTCAACAACGTCGGGGGATTCTGGGCACACCGCCAGGTGACAGCCGATGGGCTGGAGCACACCTTCGCCCTCAACCACCTCGCCCCGTTCCTGCTGACAAGCCTCCTGCTGGACCGGCTCATGGCCAGCGCACCGGCGCGGGTCGTGACGGTCTCGTCCGGGGCCCACACCACCGGGAAGCTTGACTTTGACGACCTGATGGGCCAGCGGAAGTACTCCGCACAACGGGCCTACAGCCAATCGAAGCTGGCCAATGTGATGTTCACCTATGAACTCGCCAGGCGACTAGCGGGGACCGGCGTCACCGCAACCGTGCTGCATCCCGGCGTGACCCGCACCAACTTCGGCGCAGAGGACCAGGCCGCCTTCTTCAAGGTGATGCAGCCGCTCGTGCGCCCGTTCCTGAACACCCCCGCCGACGGTGCGGCCACCCCGATCTACCTCGCGACCTCCTCGGTACTTCGCCAACCGCAAACCGAAAGCCTCGAACAGGGCTTCCTACGACACCGCCGCCGCGGCCCGACTTTGGCGCGTCAGCGCCGGTCTTGTCGGCCTCCCGCTCGACCCGATTCCAGCGGCTCGCAGATCCGCGAAAGGTGGGCACACGACGGCGAATGTCGTCAGCACCGCTGAAGCCTGAGCGAGTTGTGAGCAATACAAATTAAAGGATACGAAAGAGAGATCATGACCTCACCCAAGCGCATCGCGAGAATCGCGGGAGTCCTATACCTGGTTGTGGGCATCTTTGGCGGCTTTGCCCAGGCCTTTGTCTATCCGAAGGTGTACGTAGCCGGTGATGCGGCGAACACGGTTAGGAATCTGCTCGCGAACTCCGAACTGGTGCGCATCGGCGTCGTTGCCGACCTCATCCAGGCAACGGTCTGGGTTTTCCTTGCGTTGACCCTCTACCGGCTGCTCAAGCACGTGAACACGAGCGCGGCGAGTGCGATGGTTGCCTTGGCCGCCATCGGGGCCGGTATCACGATGTTCAACGCGGTGTTCGAATTTGAGGGATTGCGGGTCGCAACCGGTGCGGTGAACCTGGCTGGCTTCGGCGTCACGGGTTCGAATGCGCTTGTGATGCTCTTGATCGATGCCCAGCACTACGGGCTTCTCATCGCGTCGATCTTCTTCGGCCTGTGGCTGGTGCCGCTGGGATACCTCGCCTACAGGTCAGGGTGGTTCCCCAAGGCGCTGGGCGTCGTGCTCATCGTCGGGGGCGCCTGCTACCTCGTGGACATGCTCGCCGCGTTCCTGATTCCCGATTTTGGAAAAGCGATTCATGGCTTCGTCATCGCCCCGCCAGCAATTGCGGAGATCTGGACGCTCGGATACTTGCTCGTCATTGGCGTGAGGTCTCCGGATCCGACCGATCGGGCGGCAAAAGCGGCCTCAGCTCCCGCCACAATACCTCTATAGGCCGATGCCTCTACGAATCGAAAGTGGCGGTGGCACTCGGCCGGCGCCAGCGGTCATGGCGTAAGGCTTCTGCAGCCCTAAGGGGCAGTAGGCCATCAGCGCGTAAGGGCCGGGAGGGAGGCTCGGAACGACGAAGGTGATCGTCCCGTTGCCGCTGGCGTCCACCACCAGCTGGCCGACACGGACCAGCCTCACATCGTCGGGACTGACGACACTGTCCGTTGCGGTCTCAATCACGAAATAGGTCGGCAGCGGAGATACTCGCTGCGCGAATGCGCCACTGCCAGCGGTGTGTCCCCGCACGATGGTGCCGACGGGCCCTCGATTCTCCGTGAGAACCAGGAACACTGCCGCACTGGCGAGGGTGGTTGGCAGCAGGGTTAGCATGAGCCCGCCTATCGCTCCCCCGCCGGCTCGGCATGAGCGGCTCACGCTTTCAGCATAGAACGGGGTGGCGCCTGTATCGATCCAATAGCGCCGCCATCTCCTCAAGTACCGGCCGCAACCTCCTACTTTCCCGGCATCCGAACGAAGCCGCGGGCACAGGTGTATATCGTCTCAGGATGCGTCCGGGGATCGCGGTTCGATGCGCGAGCTGCCTACTGGCTGCCGTCAGCCTGGTGGCCTGCGCAATCACCGCGCCGGACGTCTCGGGTAGCCCTCGACCGACCCTTCCTCCATCCACTCAGCGCCAGGTCACGCTCGCCGACGCGAAACGCTGTCCAAGGACGCAGCCAACCAGCGACCCCTCGCCCGGCGGTCCTGCTCTATTCGGATCGAGCAATGCGTACGGCAACGCGCAGCTCTGGGTGGGAGCGTTGGGACCCGACGGGGTGATTGAGGCGCCAGCCGACATGGTGAACAAAGACGGCTCGATCGGGTGGAAGTTCGGCTGGTGGCGGGTAGCCAGCGGAGAACTGACCATCAGCGGTCGGCGAGTGGACGGGCCGGCGCCGCCGGCACGGGGCGATGTGCCGTCCGGCTACGGGCCGAGCGGATTCCAGGCCAGCGGCGTCACCTTTCCCACCGAGGGCTGCTGGGAGATCACCGGGCACGTCGGCAGCGCGACCCTCACCTTCGTGATCTTCGTCATCAAGCGGCTGGGCGGAGTTTCGGCTGCGGCTTCCTGCGATGCGCGGATTTGGCCGAAGACGGTCGTCTCGTGCACCGAGGCCCAGCGCTCGATCAGCCGTGGGGCGAGCGGGTCAGGCGGCAACCCGCTCATCTGGCTGACCACGCTCGAGGGCGTGGACACGGCTTTCGGTCCGGGGCGACAAGTCACCAATCAACCCACGGATCCCGCGACTCCGGTGTGGGTCTTCGTCTACGGAGCCAACCCGGGACCTGATCGGTTCCTTCACGTCGCCGACGCCACAAATCCTCGCACCCGAGACGGAGCCTTCATTTACGCCTACACCTGGGCTGAGCTCGGATCGGCGGTCCTCCCGACAACACTGCCAGCACCAATCCTTCCCTAGGGGCTAGCCGTCGCTCATCGGCCTGCGTACCGCTCCTCCAGTTGGAAGCCGTGGCGTTGTCAACCTGGACCGAATACGTGGCTCGCGGTCAAGGCGGACGTTACTAATTGCCGAGTTCTGCCCTGACGATGGCGATCAGGCTCTCATGGACTGCGCGGCACTCATCGCGCGCTTGGTTTACGGCCTCGCTCGCGGCTTGGACCTCTTCGGCGGTTGGATCGGGCAGAGTGGCAGTCAATTTGCGTTTCAGGGTCACTCGCAGGTCGAATTCCATCTCGCTGTGACGGATCTTTTCCAAGCCTTCACGAACGGGCTGCGATCCAAAGGCCTGGGTGCGCGCGAGCAGGCGTCGCTGATCTGCGTCTGAAGGTGTCGGGGGCGGCCCGGGCAGCCCAGGTCGGCCTGAGAATCGAGATTCGGTGCGTTCGACAAATGCCCGTAGCACTTCCGCGAAGTCGAGCAGGTCTACGTAGACGTCGCCTCTCCGCTGCTGCTGGCGCTCCTCCTGCTGTTCTATCCGCCTGCGAGCGGCTTCACGGTCACTTCGCCACTCCGCAATTCCGGCTACTAGAGCCTGTCCACCGGCGAATGCCCCAATCGCTATCGCAGCGCTGAAGGGTCGATGGTCGGCATTCTCGCCACGGGTGTAGGGGCCGGCGCCCACCCTGGACTCCGGACCTCCGAGCTTGCCCGGCAACACTCGCCGAGGCCAATGTTCAAATATGGTGACAGGAGTCGGTGCCATGGGCTTCCGCCTGGAGGGCTTCGGGAGACCGGCGTCGCTCGACCGATGAATCGTCGCAGCCGCATCCGTCTGATGAGCATGGAACCGGAGGCTGATGAGCATGGAACCGAAGACGACCCTCGACCCGCAGTTCAGCACCCCGGACGTGAAACCGACGCCGTGGTCGGCCGCGACCGATGCACTACGTGACGCGAAGACTTACCTGCTGACGACAGTCCGGCCCGATGGGCGCCCGCACCAGACGACCGTCGCCGGCATCTGGATGGACGGCGTCTTCCACTTCGGCACCGGACCGAGCGAACGGAAGGCGCGGAACCTCGCGGCCGGCAACCACAACGTCCTGGTGAGCGTGGCCACCCCAGCGTGGGAGGGCCTCGACGTCGTCATCGAAGGCGAGGCTATCCCGGTAACCGACCTCGACCGCCTTGGTCGCCTGGTCGAGGCGTACGCCACGAAGTACGACGACGTCTTCGGATTCCGCCTCGTTGACGGCCGGGTGCAGACGCGGGGCGCCGAGGACTCGCCCCTCTTCTTCGAGGTGCGGGTCAGGAAGGCATTTGGCTTCGGCAAGGGCGCGAGCTTCAGCCAGACCCGCTGGCGCTTCAGCTAGGCCCTCCTGACGGCTCCCGCGTCAGCCGGCGTGCCGCACCCGGCTCACAGTCTCGCCCAGAAGGCCCGCCGCGCCCTACCTCTCACCGCCCCGCCAAAAGGCGCCGGTGCAGGAGCTCGGCCAGTCCCGGCCGGCAGCGCCAGCAGTGGGTGGTAGCGCGCTGCCCAGTGTGGGTCTTCTCGCGGGCGCCAGGTTGGAGTTATGGGGGATGTGCTAGGCCTTGACGACGAGTTCGTTGAGCTTCTCGCGGAGGGCGGCTCGTTGCCATGGCCACCATCCCCGCTTCTTTAGGATGGCGGCGGCGGCTTCACCGCGTCTGAATGCGTCCTCTGCCGCCTGCGTGAGCCCCTGAATCGGTGCACCAGAGCTTGCGAATCCCCGGCCGCGGATGAGATCGACCCGCATGTAGAAGGTCGCAACAACACACAGTCCCCCGGAGACAGGGCGTGAGCGAGCCGGCTTTGCTCGGCGATCCATCCTGACGAGGCCAGCGGCACGTAGACCCCGATCGACCGCGCCATATTCAGGGCGGAACTGTTCTGGGCGACCTCCATGAACACGACTCGAGCCGCGGCTGCTTCCTGCCTCCGAGTCTCGCGCCACTGGAGGATGACGACACCCAGCACGCCTAGCACTGCGCCGAAGAGGCCACTCAGTAGGTTGGGGAAAGTCACCCGCTCATCCGCCCCCTGATCGGTACCAGCAACCGCGCCAGCGCCCCCAGCGCTGCCACCGGCTCATCGCCCTCCGCCTCGACCTTCTGACCAGCTGGTCCGACCGCGACTGCGAGCCATCGGTCCGAGCGCTGTTCGGGCACGAGGCCGGTCGACGCGCACCGGAGCGAGTCTAGGTGCCACTCGAGCGGCATGGCCGCCTCGGTCTCGACCCACGCGCGGTCCATTCGCCCCCGTCAATTGATTAGGGGGTTAGGAGACGAACGCGAAAAATGAGCCATATGAAAAACAGAGCGGTTGTCAGCTCCTAGGGTAAGCCACCGGGCGCGGGCCTCATCCCAGACTGCCCCCGATGCCCCGCCGCTGCTGCGGGTGGCGGAGGCGGCGCGGGCTTCTCAACGTGTCGCGGTCAGCCACGCGTGGGCCGAGTTCTAGGCCCTTGGTTTCGGGACCCGTCGACGGAGTACCTTCCTCCTCGCGTGAAGCGACTCATGGCAGGACGAGCAGCTGGCATCGCCGTATTGGTTGTCGTTGCAGCGCTCGCGGCGGTCATGCTTGTGATGCGGTCATGGTCCGTCCACCCTGACGGATCCGGGCTGCTCGCATCAGCGAATCGCCAGATGCACGAGGCGATGTCGGTGGACCCGAAGGGATCGGGGGTAGGTAGCTGGACGTTTGGCATGCGCCTGTGCTTGTCCGGAGCGGGCGGCCCCGCCGTACTTCGGCAGGTAGGGCCGGGTGAGACAGTTGGGACTGGGTTCCGTGAGCTCGGCACCGGAATTCGGGTCTTTACGCCGACCCCCAGTCACGAGCCCATTATTTCGGTTTCGGCCTACCCCCCACCAGCCGCCCAAATGCCCGACGCCCTCGCAAAGGTGGACGGGTACGCAGTGACGACACCCTGTTCCAACACGCCGAGGCAGGAGTACACCGAGTTGCTCGTTGGATTGGGCATGGCCGGCGACGACGGAGGCGGCTGGAAGGGAGTCAAGATCTCGTACGAAGCGGGTGGGCACACCTTCACTGTTCTGATCGACCACGACCTGCTGATCTGCGGGCGATCCGACCCCCTCTGCTGACCGCGGAGCGGGAGGTGCTCAGGTGCGCTCCGGTTAGTCGGCGAGCCCCGCCGGCCCCATCTTCATGACCTTCGCCACCCCAGCGACCTCAACGAACGATCAGTTCCCGTGGCCGAGCTTCCGTAGCTCGTCAGGCTCACTGAAGCTCTTGCGGCTAATCCGTCGGACGGCCGGTTGGTTCACGCGCGGTTCACCGCGTTGCGCACGCATCGCGACTCGGTAGCCGTTGCCCTACAGCTAGATGAGCGGGAGTCGCACGGCGCAGGCCTGGGCTCCTTAGGGGGACTGATCGGTGCTACGCCGCCTTGAGGGTGAATGGCGGGTATCGGTCGATAACCAGCAGGAAGGCGTACGCGCTGACCCGCAGGCTCCATCGACTCACACCCTCTACGAAGTCGAAGAGCGACCGCGGATAGCGACCGGTGATGAGGATCGCGAACCAGGCGATGATGATCGCCCCGATCGCGGCGAGCCAGAGTACGGCGAGCACGAAGTAGTGCGGGAGCGCCAGCAGCCACTTTACCAGCGGCAACCACCGGTTGAGGTCTCGCTCGACGTCCGGGTACTCGATCTCCAGATGCACGGTCTGCTCCTCGACCGTGGAGGGATAGCGATCCGTGAGCAAGGCGAGGTAGGCGCCGGCCCGCACGCTGAACCGCGTTAGCTCTCGGGCGAAGTCGAACCACCAGCGTGGGTAGCGCTCGCGGATTGCGATCATCAGGGCAGTCGCGACTGCCAGCCCGGCCAAGAGGCCGCCTCCAACGCTCCGCAGCTGTTCGCCGCTCGCCGTGACCATGGTCTGGTTCCCGCTCGCGGTGAGCAGGCCCAGGACGAGGGCGATCGGGATGACCCAGATCAGCCGGAACAAGGTCGTGACTCGGCTGAGCCGCTCTGGATAGTCGATGTTCAGACGCGCTGCGTAAACCGCCGTCGCTGGCTCGGTGCTCGTGCTGTTACCTGACCTTTGCACTTGAATTGGTGGTCACGTTGATACGGACCGGCAAACCCTGAAGCCATCCTCCTGCTCGCGTCGGAGGGCCGAGCATAGTCCCTCGGTTTCCGGCACTCCGTGGAATCCCGCCTCAATCCCGCGACTCGGGGGCGGCAAGGCGCTTGCACGGACGAACGGCATCCATTTGGAGAAGGACCGATGCCGTACGACAAGATCTCGGACCTGCCCAGGGAGCAGGTCGACCAGTACAGCCATCACCAGAAGGAGGCGTTCCTCGCCGCGTTCAACAACGCCTACGAAGAATACGGGCATGACGAGAGCCGAGCGTTCGCGATAGCTCACTCCGCCGCGCAGCGTGCCCCGAAGATCGACCGGGACGGCGACAAGACATAAGGCCCGCGGGCCAGGTTGTCCCGCGGGCCGAGGGTCGCGTTGAGAAGAGCACTACGCGGCGGGCTCCCACTTGCGCGGATCGCCACTTCCGAGATCTTTCAGCCCGAACTCCCAGAAGGCCGAGAGCGCGAGGGTGCGGCGGAAGGCGGAGAAGTTGAGGACGTGCGCGATCACGCCGCCATAGGTGAATGACTCCGGCGGGTCACAGGTCGCGTCGATGAAGGTGACGTCCTCCTCC
>VBJP01000315.1 GCA_005880165.1 Chloroflexota bacterium
GCCCTCGCCGCCGAGGTCGTTCAAGGCCCCGGCGATGTACAGGAAGTGCTCGAAGAACTTGGTGGCCACGTCTTCGTACGCGACATTCTCGCGGGCGAGCTCCAACGCGATGGCCAGCATCTCGAGGCAGTACATCCCCATCCAGGCGGTGCCATCCGCCTGGGCAAGATGACCGCCGCCCGGCAGCGTGGCCGAGCGGTCGAAGACGCCGATGTTGTCGAGGCCCAGGAATCCGCCCTGGAAGACGTTGTGCCCCTCGCGGTCCTTGCGGTTGACCCACCACGTGAAGTTGAGCAGCAGCTTGTGGAAGACCCGCTCCAGGAATGCGCGATCCGCATGCCCGCTCACCCGACGGTCGATCTTGTACACGCGCCACGCCGCCCAGGCGTGGACAGGAGGGTTGACGTCGCTGAAGTTCCATTCGTAGGCCGGCAGCTGCCCGTTGGGATGCATGTACCACTCGCGGGTCATCAGCAGCAGCTGGGCCTTGGCAAAGCCCGGATCGATCAGCGCCAGCGGAATCGTGTGGAAGGCAAGGTCCCAGGCCGCGAACCAGGGGTATTCCCATGGATCGGGCATCGAGAGCACCTCAGCGGTGTTCAGCTCGCGCCAGTCCGCGTTGCGGCCGGTCTCGCGCTGGGCAGGAGGCACAGGCTCCGCAGGATCTCCGTCGAGCCACTGCGCGACGTCGAAGTGGTAGTACTGCTTGCTCCACACAAGGCCGGCGAAGGCCTGGCGCTGCACCAGGCGTGCGTCCTCGCTCAGGCCCGACGCCGCCGTCGCGGCGTAGAACGCGTCCGCTTCGGCCCTGCGCACCGCAACGATGGCATCCACTTCGTGGACCGATGCGGGCGTTTCCTTGGTCAGCCTGGCGCGAACGAGCTGGGTTGCTCCGGGCGCCAGGCTGAAGACGTAGTGCGCCGCTGCCTTGGTCGCCGCATAGTCCTGGGGTGCGAGCCCGGAGCGATCCCCCGCGACGATGGCCGCGTGAAAGGCGTCCTTGGCGTACGGGCTTCGTGACGGCGATCCCCAGAGGCGTTCGGCGTTCGTCTCGTTGTCGGTGAGCAGCAGGTCGGGCTGGTCTTCGACCGCGACCCAGTGCACGCCGAGCCGGTGATGCTCTGCCCGCAGTGCCACTTCCCCGTCCGGCATTGCAGCGATACGGATCTCGGGGCGACGATCGTCTCGTCCCCAGGCCCAGGTGTTGCGGAACCAGAGGGTGGGCAGCAAGTGCAGTGAGGCGGGGTCCGGTCCTCGGTTGGTCATCCCGATGCGGACGGCGATGTCCTCCGGTCCGGCCTTGGCGTATTCGACCTCGATCTCGAAGCAGCGGTGCTCATCGAAGACCCCCGTGTC
Source organism: Chloroflexota bacterium (assembly GCA_005880165.1). Classification (GTDB taxonomy): domain Bacteria; phylum Chloroflexota; class Limnocylindria; order QHBO01; family QHBO01; genus CF-82. The sequence continues at coordinate 1,357 of VBJP01000315.1, forward strand.
GGCCAGCTCGTATTCCGGATCGGCTCGAGTGCGCCGTCCGTTCTCGACCACCAGCTCGTCGTACGGGAAGGCCCGCTGCGGGTAGAGGTAGACAGCCCGCAGATAGCTCGCCGTGGGCGTCGCATCCAGGTAGTGGTAGACCTCCTTAACGTCCTCGCCGTGGTTCCCCTCCCGGCCGCTCAGCCCGAAGAGGCGCTCCTTGAGGATCGGATCCGCCTGGTTCCACAGCGCGAGGGCGAAGCACAGCCGCCCCCGGTCGTCGCAGATCCCGAGCAGCCCGTCCTCGCCCCAGCGATAGGCTCGCGACCGGGCGTGGTCGTGAGGCAGGTAGTCCCACGCCTCGCCGTCCGCGGAGTAGTCCTCGCGGACTGTGCCCCACTGCCGGTCGGCAAGGTACGGCCCCCACCGGTACCAACCCGGCTCGTGCTCATGAGCGGCGCGCACGCGGCGCCGCTCCGCCTCCGCTGGCTGCAAGCTGGTGTCAGGCATCGGATCCAGCATCTCGCGATACGCGGCAAGGCCATCAATGCGAGTCGTCAGCAGGTCGCCGAGCCAGCCTGGGAAGAACGCCTCGGCCTGGAGCATGTCGCCAACTCCGGCCACATAGTCTTCGCGCGCCGCGTTGACGGTGCCCACCATCACCTTGTTGCCCAGCACGAATCCCTGGTTGATGCGATCGGCGGCAATCTCCACGCGGCGATCACCGCCCGTAACGCTGGCCAGCACCAGCACGCCGTTCTTCCCGAGCGCAGCGGCGGCCTCGAAGGCCAACGGACTGAAGCCGGTTGCGTCCAGGATGATGTCGAACGGGCCATGCCGCTCGGCCGCTTGTGCGATGGTCGTCTCGCTCGAGCTCACGTAGGTCGCGCCCACCCGCTCAACAAGCTCGGAGTTCCGATATGGCGCCGGGCGGCGGGAGTAGCACACCACGTCGAGGCCGCGGAGGCGCAGCTGCAGCGTCGCCAGGAGGCCAATCGCCCCTGCTCCGAGAACGGCCGCGCGGAGCGGCCGCCAGATGTCCCCTTCTCGGCCACGCTCATCGGTTCAAGCAGGACGCCCACCTCCGAGAGGGCCGCCGGGATCGGGACGAGATAGGTCGCATCCTCGGCGTAGAACTCGGCGAGATAGCCGTGCAGGTGGCTGATGCCGCGCTCGAAATAGACTTCATCGGTCGTCATGTCCTGCATGCCGATGCGGTCGTAGGCGCTGCTGCCGGGCCTGCGCACGGTTGCCACCACCAGGGCACCCTGCCCGAGGTCGGCGGGTACCCCGTCTCCCGCCGCGACGACGCGCCCGATGTTCTCGTGACCGATGATCAGGAAGCCATCGCCCTCCGGCGCATCGCCGTACAGGCCTTCGCTGATCTCCTTGTCGGTGCCGTCGAC
>VBJP01000084.1 GCA_005880165.1 Chloroflexota bacterium
CAGGACCGTCGCCATTTCACGCTCGGAGAGGTCCGCGAACCAGCGCAGCGTGATGATCCGGCGATCGTCATCACCGAGCCGATTGATGGCGGCCAGGAGCTCTGCTCTCTGCTCCCCAGCCAGGACCGCCACCTCGGGCGACGGGGCCGCGCCGTCCGAGGGGCGATCCTGTGCACTCCGCAGCGCCAGGCCGGCCCGCCGACCCGCGGCACGCCGCCGATTGCGTGCTGCGTTCGCGACGATGCGCAGCAGCCAGGGGCGCGGTTCGGCCCCGGCCCGAAACCTGTTGAGCGCCCCGTAGGCTCGGACGAACCCTTCCTGCGCCGCGTCCCGAGCGTCGTCGGCATCGCCGCAGACCAGGTAGGCGGTTCGGAAGGCGAGCTCCTCGTATCGGCGCACAAGCTCCTCGTAGGCGGCGACGTCCCCGCGTCGCGCCTCCTCGATCAGTTCCGCATCGGTCAGTGGACGGCCCTCCACCTCGTTGCCACCCGTACACCCATGCGCCATTCGCGGTTCCCGCTGCCAAGTATCGTTTGGGCCCGATGAGCGCCGCGAGCACCCTCTTCACCGGCAGCGGAAGGCTCGCCATGGCGCAGCCGCACGCCGCCGCACCGCCCGCGACCCTGTCGCCCTGGGCGCTGCTCGTGCGCGACGGGCGGGTCCTGTGGGTCGGCGAACCGGGCGACCTGCCGGCCGAGCCCGATCCAGACGAGGTGGTCGACCTGGGCTCCGTCCTCGTCACTCCCGGCCTGGTGGATGCGCACACTCACCCGCTGTACGCGGGCGATCGCTCCGATGAGGCAGCCGCGCGTCTTGCCGGTGACCCCTACACCGGTGGAGGAATCCTCCGCACGGTCGCGGCCACCCGCGCCGCATCCGACGGCGAGCTGGTCGAGCTCGCCCGCCTACGCCTGGATGCCGAGCTGGCGGCAGGCACGACTGCGGTGGAATGCAAGTCCGGCTACGGCCTGTCGACCGATGAGGAGCTCCGGGCCCTCCGCCTGATCGCACGCGCGGCGGAGGGCCTGCCGATTCGGGTGGTCAGGACGTTCCTCGGCGCTCACGCCATTCCGGCGGAGGCCTCATCGGCGTCGGACTATGCGAGGACGGTCGCGGACGAGATGCTCCCGGCCGTCGCCGTGGAAGGCCTGGCCGAGTTCTGCGACGTGTTCTGCGACGAGGGATTCTTCTCTCTCGCCGACGCCGAGAGGGTGCTTGGCGCGGCCCGCGGCGCGGGCCTTGGGCTGCGCGTGCACGCCGAACAGCTGGCGCGCACGGGAGCGACCGAGCTCGCCGTTCGGCTCGGGGCGATGAGCGTCGACCATCTCGAGCAGCTCGACGACGCCGGGGTCGCCGTCCTCCAGGGCTCGGATACTGTGGCGACGCTGCTCCCAGCTCCGGCCCTGGTCATGAGGGACCGCCTGCCACCCGCCCGCGCACTACTTGACGCCGGGGTGAGCGTGGCCCTCGCGAGTGACGCGAATGCGGGAACGTTCCGCGGGTGGGGGCAGATGCCCCTGGTGATCGGCCTGGGGGCGACCGTGCTGGGGATGACGATCGACGAGGCGCTCGCCGCCGCCACCAGCGGTGGTGCCGCGTCGCTCGGCCTGTCTTTGGAGCGCGGGCGCCTCGCCCCGGGCCTTGTGGCGGACCTGGTCGCCTGGGACGCGGAGCACGAAGGCGCCTTCGCGCTGCAGCTGGGCGCCGTCCGCGCCCAGCGCGTGTGGGTCGCCGGTCGCGAGGTTCGGCCCGAGGGCTAGATCCTCAGCGGGTGCGTCCGCCGGTCAGCTCGCGCTCCCGCTCCGGCTCACCTGCTTGGCGTTCTTCGGTCTCCAACAGGTCGTCGAAGAGCGCGCGGTAGTGCACCATCGCCCGCCGCAGGTCTTCGGTCTCGACGCCGCCGCTGGCGTGCCGTTCCGCGATCACGTGGGCGGCCCGGTACTCCTCGACCACATGCGGATGATCGACAGAGATGTCAGCGGTTCGCTGGTCGAAATCCCCCATCGGGTAGCCGCGGTCGCCCATCACATCCTGGACCAGCGTGTCCGCCTCCGCGATGGCTGCCGACGGGTCGTCCACGAACTCGGCCTGCGTCTCTCGCCATTTCGCGAGGTATCGGTCCCGCTGGCCTGCCGACAGCGGCTTGATCTCGTAGTGCTTGACGCGTTCCTCGCGCGCCTCGAGCTCGCGCTCCGCCTCCCGCTTGTCGCCGGTGGACTCCAGCGTTCGCTGGTATTCGGGCCCGTAGCGCTCGGTCAAGTGCTCGGTCCGATTGCGCTGAGTCGTCATCCACGCCACCGCGCCGACCACGACGATCGCCACGAGCACGATGAGCGCGATCTGCCAGAGCTCCATGTCCATCTCCTCACCAGGTGTCTCGGCGGTGGGAGTTGCAGGACGCGTGCCGTTCGACCCGCCCCGGCCAGTTAGGCCCTGCGGCGGAGCATGCAGGCCCGCGGGCAGAGGTCAGCGGTGCTCGGGAAGGTCCACCATGATCAGCGCTTCGCGCCGGATCCCGCGGCCGACGAGCCGTGCGAACAGGTCAGGAACCCACCAGCGCAGGAAGAAGAGCCGGCAGCCGAGGCAGAAGCCGGTGGCAGCCAGGAGCGCCTGCAGCCCGATCACCGCAAGCACCGGGATCCAGCCCCACGGCCGAAGACCAGCCGCCAGCAGCGCCGTGGCGACACCCAGGAAGATGGCTCCCAGTGCTTGGGCGAAGCGTGGCGGCATCTCGTGCTCGAGCTCGGATGGACCGACGGCCAACACACGGCGGATCAACGGCCATGGACGGGCGAAGGCGAACCAGCGGGTACCCAGGCCCGCGGAGAGGGCAAGGAATGCGCCGACGAGGGTGACGATCGGCCAGACATTGAAAACCAGCGCTAGGAGCAGGACGAGGGCCGAGCTGGCGGCGCCGAAGCGTTGGCCTCGCGGGTCGATCCAGCGTCCCGAGACGGGTCGGATCTCAACGGGCGTGGCGGCGGGGATGGTGATTGGTCGGGTCGTGCGAACGAGAAACACGGGAATCTCCTCGAGGCATGCGCGTGGACGCGCGAGACGAATCGCGAGTCGAGCGAGGGCGCCGGGGTCTGTCTGGGACCGATGGCCGCGTTGGCGCGCGGCGGGTCGACAGCTACGCGGCTCCCCGCCGCGTACAGATCGAGGGCTCGCCTTCGAGACGGCAGAGCAGGTCGCCGGCGCTCGGGGAACGCCGGGTGTGCGCTGAATCGATCGAAGACCTGCCGCGCATGGTCCTGGGAGGATAGCCGGGCCCGCGAACCGGCACAAGTCTCGCCTCGCAGCCTCGGCTCCAAGCCTCGGCTCCCGGCGCGGAGACGGGGCGGGCCGCGCCCGTATCATGCCCGGGTGACAGACCACTACGACATCGCCATCGTTGGGGCCGGGGCCGCCGGCGAGGCCGCCGCCCACCTGGCCGGGAGCCGAGGCGCGAAGGTCGCCATCATCGAGCGAGACCTGTTCGGGGGCGGGTGCCCGTACTGGCAATGCATGCCCTCCAAGGCGTTGCTCCATGCCGCCGCGGTTCACCATCGAGGTGGTGACTTCCCGTGGCCCAAGGCCAGCGATTTCCGCGACTGGATGATCAACCGCGAGAAGATCGACTACCCCGACGACTCGAGCCATGTTCGCGAGCTGAAGGCGGCGGGTGCCGTACCGATCCGCGGCTCTGCGCGCTTCATCGGACCCGGACGGCTGGAAGTGGCGCCGGCAAAGCCGGGCTCGGATGGCATTCAGAGCATCGAGGCGGAGCACGTGATCGTGGCGGTCGGCTCCTTCTCGAAAGTTCCGCCGCTTCCCGGGCTGGATGGCATCGAGTTCTGGACGAACAAGCGCGGGACGGCGACGCGGGAGCTGCCGGACGGGATGGTGGTGCTAGGCGGCGGACCGTCCGGCGTCGAGCTGGCCCAGGTGTACGCCCGGTATGGGGTGCCGGTGACGATCGTGCACCCTCGGGACCGGGTCCATGACCGCGAGCACCCGCGCAGCTCCGACTACCTGGGGCGTGGCCTGAAGCGCGACGGCGTCACCCTGCGCCTCGGGATCCGCGCCGTGGGTGTGCGGGCGAAGGCGGGGGCGAACGGGCGCCACGTCGTGGACCTCTCGGACGAGAGCAGCGCTGAGGGCGAGGCGATCCTGCTCACCATCGGGCGCGAGATACCGACCGGACGACTACCTGCGGATCGCGCCGGACGTGTACGTGGTCGGCGATGTGGCGGGGCCGGAGCTCCACACCCACACCGCGCATTACCAGGGCGAGATGGCGGTGATGATCGCCCTTGGCGATGGCACCAAGCCAGACCTGCACGCCATCCCACGGGCGACCTACACCGATCCGGAGACCGCCTCGGTGGGGCTGATGGTCGACCAGGCCAAGGAGAAGGGCATCGACGCCGTAGAGTTCACGCAGGACCTCGGGACGTCCGCCAAGGGCTACGTCGCCCAGGCGGAGGGGCACATCACCATCGTGGTCGATCGCGCCAACCACACCCTGGTGGGCACCTTCATGGCCGGGCCGGCGGTGAGCGAGGCGATCCACGAGGCCGTCCTCGCGGTGAAGGTCGGCATCCGCATCGAAGTGCTCGCCGACACTATCCACGCCTTCCCGACGGCCTCTCGCGTCTTCGGCACCGCCTGCATCGAGGCAGCCCGCTCGCTCGCCAAGCCTTCCTAGGCGCCGATGGCCGCCATCGGCTCCGGATCCGCGCAGGGCAAGGCCTCCCGCGCTGCTGCCCTTCGCCTGGTCGTCCTGTTCGGCGTCGTCAGCCTCTTCGCCGACATGGTCTACGAGGGCGGGCGCTCGATCACCGGTCCGTACCTCGCCCTGCTGGGCGCGAGTGGAGCGGCGGTCGGCATCGTGGCGGGCGGGGGCGAGCTGCTCGGGTACTCCCTGAGGCTGGTGTCAGGCCGCCTGGCGGACGCCACGCGGCTCTACTGGCCGCTCACCATCGCCGGCTACGTGGTGCAGATGCTGGCCGTGCCCGCCCTGGCGTTGGTCGGCAGCTGGCCGGCCGCCGCCGTCCTGATCATCCTGGAGCGGGTCGGCAAAGCGATGCGCAACCCGCCCCGCGACGCGATGCTGGCCGGCGCCTCGACCGAGATAGGCCGCGGCTGGGCCTTCGGGGTGCACGAGGCACTCGACCAGGTCGGGGCGCTGGTTGGCCCGCTGCTGGCCGCGGGGATCCTGTGGCTGCAGGGGAGCTTCGCGCTCGCCTTCGCGATCCTGGCCATCCCGGCCGTGATCACCCTCGCCACCCTGGCCGTTGCCCGGATCACCTACCCGGACCCGGGTGGGGTATCAGCCCGCAAGGCGGACGTCCGCACCGAAGGCCTGTCCAGCACCTTCTGGCTCTACATCGCCGGGGCCGGGCTGGTTGGGGCGGGGTTCTCCGACTTCTCGCTGATGGCCTTCCACTTCCAGAAGGCCGGGACGCTGCACGACCTGACCCAGATGTTGGGCCTGCAACCGAGCCTGACCGAGGCGCTGCCGGCCGTCTTCTACGCCCTGGCCATGGGAACCAGCGGCCTCGGATCGCTGCTCTTCGGAAGGCTCTTCGATCGGCGCGGGATCGTGGTCCTGGTGCCGCTCACCGCGGCGACCGCATTCTTCGCACCACTCGCCTTCCTGGGCGGCGGCCTCGCTGCGCTGGCCGGCACGATCCTGTGGGGTATCGGCCTCGGTGTCCACGAGTCGGTCATGCAGGCGGCGGTGGCGCAGATCGTCCCCGCCGGCCGGGTGGCATCCGCGTATGGCCTCTTCAACCTGGGATTCGGCGTCGCCTGGTTCGCGGGTTCGGCGGTGATGGGAGCCCTGTATGACCTGTCGATTCCCGCTCTGGTCGTCTTCTCGATGATCGCCGAGCTGGCCGCCATCCCCCTCTTCCTGCGCTTGCGCCGCCACCCGGCACTGCGGGGCAGCGGCAGCGCGGCCTAGCGGCGGGGACAGCCGGGATACCGGATCCCGGCCACCCGCCGGATCGAGGTCAGTGCTGCAGCAAGCTCGTCATCGAGCTGACATTGGCGCCATCAGCGGCATAACCCAGGTATCCGAGATCCCAGACCTGCTCGATGGTGCGCAGCAGGGAATAGTGGTTGTACGGCGTGTCGTCGGTCAGACCCCGCGCGCCGTTCCGGGCAATCACGATGCTCGGGATCAGGCCTCCGCCGAACTGGCCCGTGTACCAGAAGTGGCCAGGCCCGTTGTCCATGAATTCGTAGCCGTATGGGAGGGGAGGTGCGCTCCCGTACCCAGGCGAGTCGCAGCACCCGCTGACGTCGGCCCACAGGTCCTGGTCCGCGAACGCCGCGCCGCCGAAGTCGGCCTCATCGGTCAGGATGAAGATGACGCTGTTCCCGGTCCAGGCCTTGGAGCTGGTGATCGTCTCCACTGCCCCTTGGACGAAGGCATCGGCCTTCTGCTTGAGGGCCGCATCGAACTGGTCATCCACGGCACTTCCATACGGGCACGGCGTCTCCGGGTGGCCGGGGACGGTGGAGTACACGCCACCGTGCATGTCGTTGCACTGGTTGGGGCTGATCCAGACGAAGTCCGGGGCGTGCGGACCGTTGAGGTCGGTCGCCAGCGCGGTGTACGGCTTGATGTTCGCCAGGCGCGCCGAGCTGCTGAGCACGTCGTCCATCAGCACGAACGGGTCGTGCTTGTTGGTGTACAGCGCGGCACCGCTCGGCGGGAAGGCTGCCGCATCGGGATAAATGGCGCCCGTGTAGCCGGCATACGGCAGGGTGTCCATGTAGGCACCCCAGCTCTTACCGCGGACCTCGAGCTGGTCCACCAAGTTCGGCCAGTCGTAATGATTGGTCGCCACGTCGTTCATGCGCGTGATGTCGAGCTGGCCGGTGATGGCCGTCACGTAGTTGGGCTGGCTTGGATGCGTTACGCCGTAGTAGCTGGTGGCCTCGGCGTAGGTGCTCGCCAGGCTCGTGATGTACGGGGCGTTGGGGTCACCGATGACGGTCGACTGACTATGGTTCTCGAGCATGATCACGAAGATCCGCTTGACCGCTGCGTTATCGCCGCTTTGCGAGCTATGGGCGGCCACGGGGGTCGCGGATAAGAGCGCGATCGCAGTCATGAGGGCAATCACAGAACGTGGGAGTGGGCGCCTGTGCGACATGAGCTGTGCCTCCTCTGGCTGATGTTCGACGGCACGGGCAGCTGAGGTGGCTCGGGGGCCTTCCAGCCTAGCCCCGACGCAATCCGGATGCACGCGTTTCTGTCTCCCGCGGTGCCGATAGGCACCACTGGAGCGGGGCGTCAAGGGGGGGGGTTACCATTGCCCGCCCGATGACCGATTCCGCTAGTTCGCCTACCACGACGGCCGTCACGCTCGACACGCGGGGCCGGCCGCTGCGCGACCTGCGGATCTCCGTTACGGACCGATGCAACTTCCGCTGCGTCTACTGCATGCCCCGCGATACGTTCGGCCCTGACCACGCCTTCCTGCCGCGCCAGGAGATCCTGACCTTCGAGGAGATCGCCCGGCTGGCGGGTCTCTTCACGCGCCTCGGCGTCACGAAGGTTCGCCTGACCGGCGGCGAGCCGCTCGTTCGCCGCGACCTCGAGACCCTGGTCGCGATGCTTCGCTCCAACCCCGCGATCACGGATCTCACCCTCACCACCAACGGCTCGCTGCTGGCGAGGCATGCCAGAACTCTCGCGGGCGCCGGCCTCAGCCGCGTGACCATCTCCCTGGACGCGCTGGACGACCCGACCTTCGGGCGGATGAACGACGCGCGCTTCCCGGTGGCGCAGGTGATGGAGGGCATGCGGGCGGCCGAGGGTGCAGGCCTGGGTCCCATCAAGGTCAACATGGTGGTGAAGCGTGGCTGGAACGAGGCAGCGGTGCTGCCCATGGCCCGTCACTTCCGCTGGTCGGACCAATCGGTGCGCTTCATCGAGTACATGGACGTCGGCCACTCCAACGGCTGGCGGCTGGACGACGTGGTCCCGGCCTCGGAGATCCTGGCGATGATCTCAGCGGAGTTCCCGTTGGAGCCGATGGCGCCCACCGAGCGCGGCGAAGTGGCCAGGCGCTACCGCTACACGGATGGCGCAGGCGAGATCGGACTGATCGCCTCAGTCACCCAGCCCTTCTGCGGCGACTGCGTTCGGGCACGCATCAGCGCAGATGGAAAGCTGTTCACCTGCCTCTTCGCTGTGGCTGGCCACGACCTGCGCTCGCTCGTGCGGAGCGACGCGTCAGACGAGGAGATCGAAGCTCGCCTGAGGCGGGTCTGGAACCTGCGCGATGACCGCTACTCGGAGCTGCGGTCCGCCGAGACCGTCGGTCTTCCAAAGGTGGAGATGAGCTACATCGGCGGCTAGCCCGGGGCAAAGGGCCGGAACAACTGGCTGTCGTCCCGGCCCCGCTGCAGGCCCGCAGGCCGTCTCCTAAGGAATTGACCCCGATGCCGTCACCACGTCCTGCTGATGGATGGCGGTAGGCACGAATTCAAGGCCGTACCACCACACGACGGTCTGGACGTTATTCGTATCGGTCCAGAAGGCGTGGTAGACGTTGTCCGAACCGACCGCCAGGTCAGTGTAGTCACCGATGAAGCCGCCTCCGAACTGGTAGCGGCTGTTGATCGGATGGGTGCTGACCGTCGAGGAGTTGCCCGATCCCACATTGGTCACGAAGTAGTTGAGCCGCGCGTTATGGACGTAGTTGCCGAGGGTCGTGCAGTTGATGCGGCCCTCGGGCGGCGGCGGCTCCGAAGCGCAGGTCTGCCATGGGGAAATCACGTCCGCCGCGTAGGTTGACATATAGACTCGGCCGCTCGGCGAAATCGCCACGCCCGGCCATATGCTGTCGACCCGGTTCGGCGCAGACGGTGCACTCAGCGTGCTGCCGTCCGGGTTGGTGACGGGATAGCCGACCGCTGTCTGTGTCGATGCGTCGACCGCCGGCAGGATCAGCTGCGGCGTCGACCAGCCGGCGCCACCGTTTGTGGACTTGGACCAGACGGTCGCCGTGTGGCAGTTGGCACGGACGGATGCCACCCCGGAGATGAAGTAGGCGCAGGTCGGGGAAGCCGAGTAGCTGGTTGCGTTGTTCAGGACCTCGCTCGTCCATGTCGCGTAGACGTCCCCGCCTGGCGCGGCGGCGGCTGCCGGGAAGCTATTCACGCGGAAGACCGTGTTGGCCAGCGGGTAGATGTCGACGACCGGTGCGACCGAAACGGGCTTGCTCCAGGTGCCGCCGCCATCGGTCGATTTCACCATCCAGATGCTGTCAAGGGACGCGAGTCGGGTCGACCCGTCCCAGAAGACGTAGATCGTCCCGTCGTAGCCGACCACCGGACGCGAACCCTGGCTGTACAGAACGTTCGCGCCGATATTGACCGGCGCGCTGAAGGTGGCGCCGTGGTTGGTCGAGCGACTGAAGAAGATGGGCGACTGGACATAGGTTCCCTTCGAGGGGTTGAAGATGTATCGCGTCCACGTCACGTACACGTTGTCCTTGAACGGGCTGGAGCCGTGCCAGTCGGCCGCGATCCATTCCTTGTCGTTTAGGGTGGAGGGGCTCGTCGTCTGGTTGATGAAGGCAGGTTGGCTCCAACTAAGCTGGCCGCCACCATTGAACGTACCCCGGTTGACGGCCACCGTGTTCGGCGCGCTTGCGCGATTGAAGCCGAGCCCTGCGTAAAAGACACGCCCCTGGCTGTCGAAGGCGAGCGCAGGGTCACCACCCGCGTCATATTGGCCGCCGGCGAGGCGGGTGACGCCCGGGATCAGGGTGCCCAGATGCTGTGGATCAGTCGAGGTGCAGCACCATGTCAGGCCACCATCGTTGGAGTAGTAGGTGCCCGAGTACGCGTCGCCCAAGGCACTGCACGGCGTGCCGCTGATCGAGCAGGCCCAGGTCCGCGGAACATAGTCGTTGGCCGCGGCAACAACACGATTCGGGTTGTTCGGATCGACCGCAATGGCCGTCTCATTCTGAGTGGCTGCGGCGGTGTCCTGGTTGACGGTCACCGCGGGAGCCGCGACGGAGATCCCGTCCAGGGGGCTTGTCAGCACGTTTGCGGGCGTGATCGGATCCGGCGCCGAAGCCGAGTCCTCCTGCGCCTCCTCCTGGAGGAACGCCGAAAAGCGTGTCTGGAGCCCCGGCGTCCCATTCAAGGCCGCGAGCTTTCCGGCGAGCGTCGATACATCGTTCTTCGGCGATGCACCGAAGGTGGGAAGCGTCGCGGCCAAGACGAGCGTCGCGGTCGCGGCGATCACGAGAGCAGGTGTCCGGGTGGTCCTCAACAGCAGCCTCCTTGCCCCGGAAGGGGAATCTGGCGCGCTCGGGACCGCCGATGTGGATCGAGCCTAGGCCTTTCGCCGAACAGCAGCAACCGGTCCTGACCTGCGGTCGGCGGGCCACGCCCAGGCGGCCCGAGGCCACCTGGAAAACCCTCTGCGCTAGGCTTGAGCCATGACTCCCTTCTTCGGCTACCACATGCCGAGCTTCTCGTTCCCGGACGCCACCGATGAAACCCGTTTTGAGCGCCTCGTAACCCTGGCCTGCGCGGCGGAAGAGGCTGGCTTCGACCTCGTCACGGTCATGGACCACTTCTATCAGATCGGCGTCCATGGCTCGGAAGAGGAGCCGATGCTGGAGGCCTATGCCACGCTCTCCGCCCTTGCTGCGCGGACGAGCCGCGTCAAGCTGGGAACCATGGTGAGCGGCGTCACCTATCGCAACCCGGCGCTCCTGGCCAAGACGGTGACGACCCTGGACACGATCTCGAATGGCCGTGCCGTCCTTGGCTTGGGCGCCGCCTGGAACGACGTCGAGCACGCTGGCTACGGGTTCGACTTCCCGCCCATCGGCGAGCGCATGAGCCGCCTCGACGAAGCGCTCCAGATCTGCAAGCTGATGTTCACCGAGGAGCGGCCCAGCTTCGAGGGTCGCTACTACCGCATCCAGCAAGCCCTCAACGTCCCACGGCCCATCCAGCCGGGTGGCCCGCCCATCCTGATCGGTGGCAGTGGCGAGAAGCGCACGTTGCGGTTCGTGGCCCGCTACGGCGACATGTCGAACTGGTGGGGCTCGATGGACGATCTCACGCACCACAGCGAGGTGCTGGATCGGCATTGCGAAGCCGAGGGTCGCGATCCGAGCACCATCCTGCGCACGATCATGGCGCCGGTGATCCTGGTCGCCGACCAGGGCCAGGCGGAGGCGACCCTGTCGCACCTATCCCCGGAGCGCAGAGCGCAGGTCACCGCCGCGACGCCCGCCGAGGCGGCTGAGGCGCTGCAGCCCTATCTCGAGGCCGGCTTTGGCGGGTTCATCTTCCGCAACACCAGCATGATGACCACCGAGGCCATCGGGCTCGCGGGCGAGCTGATGCGCCTGATGCGCTAGCGCGGCCC
>VBJP01000085.1 GCA_005880165.1 Chloroflexota bacterium
TGAGGCCTCCACGGTGACGTGCGCCCCGTTGCCCACCTCGAGCTCACCCCAGGACCAGTCGTCCACGTCCACCGGCTCATGGGCGCCATCGGCGCCCGGGCGGGACGGAACCACCGTGCGCGCCGACGCCGCGACCAGCCGAGCGTCGCCGAGCAGGAAGCGCAGGGCGTCGATCAGGTGCACACCGAGGTCGAGCATCGCTCCGCCACCAGCCGAAGCCGCACGAAGCCGCCACGAGATGGGCCGTGCAGGATCCAGGTAGCTCCCGTGGAAGCTGCCCGTCCGCCCATGGCGAACCTCGCCGATGGCTCCTTCGCGGATGAGAGCACGCGCCTCCACGATCGCCGGCTCGTACCGCAGCACGAGCCCGGGCTGGCTGGGCAGATCGACGTCGAGCCCATGCGTGGCGAGCGACTCGGCCTCCTGGCGGGTGCGCCCGATGGGTTTCTCGAGGTAGAGCGCCCGGTTGGCGTCGAGCACCTCGCGCGCCTGGGCCGCGTGGCGGTCGTTTCGGCTCGCGACGTCCACCAGTTGCAGCTCGTGGTCCGTAAGCGCCTCCTCGAGGGTCTCGACCACGCGCCGCACGCCAAGCGCCTCGGCTTCGTCGCGCACCGCCGCCGGCCGCTCGGTGACGATCGTCGACACGACCGGAAGCACGGATCCGGGCCGCACCACGGGTAGATCGCGCAGCGCCGAGAGGTGGCTGCGCGCGATCGATCCGAATCCGACGATCGCAATGGGGACGCTCGGCGGAGGCATCGAGCGAATCGTAGCCCCCACTTGAGGCCGGAGCGATAATCAGCGCAGCTCCCCGAGCGAGCCGGATCGCGTCATATCGGTATTCGCTCGGGAGAACGTCCATGCGCCCACGTCGACCTGCCCGCGTCGGGGCCCTTGCGGGCACGCTGATCAGCATCGCGCTCGGGATGGCCGGAGCCTCGCCGCTTCCCGTCATTGCCGCCACGGCGCTTCCGAACCACGTCTACTCCCCCTACTTCGAGACGTGGACGAGCGACAGCCTTGCGACCATCGCTTCTCAGTCCGGGGCGAAGTACCTGACGCTCGCCTTCCTCGAGACCCTTGGCAAGAGCTCCTGCACGCTGGCCTGGAACGGGGTGAGCAGCCAGACCGTCACGTCGGGCCGCTACCTGAGCGACATCGCCGCGCTGCGCGCCTCGGGCGGCGACGTCATCCCGTCGTTCGGCGGCTGGAGCGCGGACCAGGGTGGGACGGAGATCGGCGATTCGTGCAAGGACGTGAACCAGATCGTCGCCGCCTACGAGCAGGTGATCACCACCTACGAGGTGGCCCGCCTCGACTTGGACATCGAAGGACGATCCCTGACCAGGACCGATGGCATCGACCGGCGCAACAAGGCGATCAAGCTCCTCCAGGACTGGGCGACCGCCAACGGGCGACCCCTCACCATCTCGTACACGCTGCCGACGTCCGCGACGGGCCTGGAGACCTCGGGGAAGGCGGTCCTCGAGAATGCGGTGGCGAATGGCGTGCGCATCGATATCGTGCAGCCCATGGTCTTCGACTATTACGACCGGACCACTACGGACATGGGCACGGCCGCCATCAATGCGGTGACCGGCCTGCGCAACTACCTGCCCGGCGTGGTCCCCAACAAGACCGATGCGCAGTACTGGTCGATGATCGGGCTGACGATCATGAACGGCATCGACGACTACCCAAGGAAGACGGAGGTGACCACCCTGGCGCACACCCAGCAGATCCTGGCCTTTGCCCAGTCGAAGGGAATGAGCGTCCTCTCGATGTGGGCCATCCAGCGCGACAACGGCGGCTGCCCCCGCAACGGCGGCGCCAACGACTGCTCCGGGATCGTGCAGAACACCTGGGACTTCAGCCACATCCTCGAGCCATTCACCGGATGATGTTGGTGCAGGATAGCGAACGTGCCCCGGCTCACGAATCCACCTGAGCAGGGACGCGCGGACCACGAGATGACCGCGCGTGCGTTGGACGCCGTCGGGAGCCAATGCTCGGCGGTGCCCTGGGGCTTCGTTTCCACGCCATGACCATCGCCACCATCACTGCGGCAGCGAACGCAGCGAGCAGCAGGGGCTGATGCAGCGCTGCGAGGATCCGCCCAAGCCCGGGTGCGGCGACCCAGGCTTCCCCGACGATGTCGCTCGCATGCGGGTTCCAGGGATCGAGTGAGGGGTTGTTGTCTCCGCGGAGCGTGAAGCCGTTTTCGTCACCGCCGACGATGCGATGGATCACGATGTGGCCCGCGCCGATTTCGCCGCCGGGCACCCGATAGGCCACAACCTCGCCCACCCGATACTCGGAGGCTTGCCGAACGATGACCAGGTCGCCGGCCGCGTATGTGGGCTGCATGGAGCTGCCGCGGATGATGATGTAGGTCACTGGGCCGCCCAGTGAGGCAGGGCGCAGCAGCAGTGCCCAGGCGACGAGCACGAGCGCGAGCGCAGCCAGGCTCAGGTAGCTCCGTACTCTCGTGCTCATGGCACGCTCACATAGGTGACAACCAGCTGCGGGAGCTGGGCCACGGTGGCGAGCTCCTTGCTCGAGAAGGTCACCGTCCGGGTTGTGGCCGAGCCCTCGACGTCGTCGCGCAGCATCCAGCCAAAGTTGGTGACGCTCCCCGCGACGAAACTGGCGACGTCGGTCGTCACGGTGCCGCCGACGAGATAGGTGCCTGTCGTCCGATTCTGGCAGCCTACCGGTGTGCCGGCGGTAAACGAGCCGCTGCGGGATCCACTTGCCGGGTTGTTGATGGCCGCCCCGAAGGGCTGGTTGTTCCAGGTGATGGCCGTCTCGGTCCAGGACGCCGTCGAAGCGAACAGGTCGATCGTCCGGCACACCGCTGGAAGCGCAGTGAGGTAGAGCCGTAGTGTGCCGAGCCGAATGACCGCGCTGGCCGGGATGGCTGGACTGCAGGTGGTCAGATCGAATTGCAGGTATGTGCGCTGGTTGATGGCACTTCCTGACGACACGTTGTTGCTGGTGAGCGTTCCGAAGTTCAAGGTCGCTGATCCCTGCCGCACCGTCGCATCGGTCACGGCGGTCGTCGTCGCGGGCGTTGCGGTGATGGTGCAGGTTTGGTACGGGGCGAGCGACTGCGAAGTCAGAGCCAGGCTCGCCGCGGAGGCCGATGACGCCGTCATGCCGACGATGAGTCCGCCGAGCGCGACGGCCACGCGCGGCCACCGCACATTCACGGGCCGACGAGCACCATGTCGGTCTGCGTTGCCGTCGTGACCGCCACCGGGGTTCCGAGCGTGACCGTCACCGTGCCGCCTCCGCCCGGGACGGCGGCTGAGCCACTGCTGTTGGTCACGCCATTGTTCACCGTCACCTGCAGCGTGGCGCCGCCGCATGCGGCGGGAATCCCCGAGACGGCCACGCTGACGATGGTCGCGGCGGCGAGGGTGTTCAGGACGCCGAGCCCGGCAGCGGCGCAACGCGGAACCATGATCGTGGACGCTCCGAGGGAATCCGACGAGGTCGCCGCCGAAGCGGCGGACCCCATCACGGCGCAGGCCAGGGTCAGAATTCCAAGCCCAACGGCACGCCGCCACATGACAGCAGGCCTCAAGCCGGCCGGCGACCTGGCGGCCGCCGGCCGGCCGCCCGAACGGCTAGCCGCTTATCACCACGCTGATGCCGGTCACCGAGGCCGCGGCAACGGCCGGCGAGAAGGTGGCCGCAAAGCTGGTGCCAGAGGCGGGAGTCGTCCCGGTGGCCTCGCCAAGGGAGGCGTTCCCAGCTCCGGACAGCGTGATCTTGTAGGGCTTGCTGTAGCAGGTCGCGGCCAGGCCGGTGACCGTGACGGTCCCGACTGTGTAGCCGGGCGCAGCCGCCGAATAGGTGCTGGTGTAGGTGGCGTTCAACGCGCCGGCCTGGCAGGCGGCCACGGTGGCAGTGCCAGCACCAAGGCTGTCGGACGTGAGGTTGAGGCTGGCCGCAAGTCCGTAGACCCCGGCGAAGGTGATAAGGCCGGCGATGATCGCCGCAAGGATGCGCTTCACGGAAATGACCCCGCTGTAGTTGTGATTCCCGAAGGCAGCGCTTCGGCGTCGAAGGCGAATGGGAATCGCGGGCCATCGACCGTGCGCCCATTTCAGCAGGTGACCTGCGCGGTCGCTACGGGACTACGAACCACCGCGAGTAGTACGAACGTTCCGCGGCTTGGCACCCGCTGGTCCTAGCGTTCGCCAGCCTTGAGGACCGATTTGGCCGCGAGGTGCCCGCACATGCCGTGGACACCGCCGCCTGGTGGGGTCGAGGATGAGCAGATGAAGATGGCTGGGTCCGGAGTCGAGTAGGGATCAAGCCGCAGAGTCGGTCGCGTGAAGAGCTGGCCGAGATCCTGGCGCCCACCATTGATGTCGCCCCCGACGTAATTGGCGTTGTAGGTCTCGAGCTGCGCTGGGCCCATCGCATGACGGCCAAGGATCCGGTCCCGGAGGCCAGGCGCGAAGCGCTCGATCTGGTCGATGATCCGATCGCTCATGTCCACCGGCGAGCCGTTCGGGACGTGGCAGTAGGCCCACACCGTGTGCTTGCCATCGGGCGCTCGCGAGGCGTCGAAGAGGCTGTGCTGCGCGAGCAGGACGAACGGTCGCTCCGGGTTGCGCCCCCGGGCCACCTCCCGTTCGGAGGCGGCGATCTCCTCGAAGGTGCCACCCAGGTGCACCGTCCCGGCGCCGGCGAGCTCGGGGTTGCGCCAGGGGATGGGCCCGTCGAGCGCCAGGTCGAGCTTGAAGGCGCCGGGCCCGTACCGATACCTCCGCAGGCCACGCTCGTAGCGGATTCCCATCCGGTCGCCGGCGATCGCGAGCAGCTGGCGCGGCGTCACATCGAAGAGCGCCGCGCCATGCGGAGGCAGGTCCGCGAGCCGGTCGATGCGCCGGTCGGTGACCACCTCGCCACCCAATCCCGTCAGCTCGGCGGCCAGGACCTCGGCGAGCCGCGACGACCCCCCGCGGACGATCGGCCAGCCCACCGCGTGCGCGCTCGCCAGGAAGAGGAGCGCGAAGGCGCCGCTGATCGGCTCCTCGAGGCGGAGCATCGAGTGCGCGGCGCACCCGGCCAGCAGTGCGCGGGCGGGTGGATCGGCGAACGAACGCACAAGCCACGAGGCTGGCTGCAGCGCCCCGAGCCCGAAACGTGCCAGCCCAAAGGCGCGATCTGGCTGAAACGGGATGTGGAAGGGCGCCAGCACGTCTTCGATCAACGCGCCCCAGCTCGCCAGCGTGGGACCGATGAAGCGGCGGTAGGCCGCCCCGTCCCGCCCCAGCGAGGCCGCGGTGGCTGCGACGTCGCGCGTCACCAGGGCCGCCGAGCCGTCATCCAGGGGATGGGCGAGCGAGACGGGCGGCTCGATCCATTCCAGGCCGTGCCGTCCCAGGTCGAGGGTCGCGAAGAATGGAGAGGCACGAGCCAGCGGATGGATCGCGCTGCACACGTCGTGCACGAAGCCGGGGAGGGTGAGCTCCGCTGAACGCATGCCGCCGCCAACCGTCGAAGCCGCCTCGAAGAGGGCCACCGAGCGGTTGGCCTGCGCAAGGGTGATGGCGGCCGCGAGGCCGTTTGGGCCACTGCCGATCACCACCGCGTCGTAGTGCTCGCGGGTCATGAGCTCAGGGCTCGACTGCCTGACGGAGACTGACCGCCGGGACGTAATCGCCCATCAGCTCACGCACCCACCAGGCGCCGCTGCGTCGCCGCTCGCTCCACGACGTGTAACGGTAACGGTAGAGGCGTGCGCGGACGGTGAGCGGCGGATGATCCGGGAACGGGTTCGTGCGCAACAGCCCCAGCACGGCCGAATCGCCGCGCAGCAGGGCTTCCAGGAAGCGGAGGAACCACTGCTCCCCGTAGGCGGGCGAGAGGGGGAGGAACCACATCAGCCAGTCGAGGCGCAGGTGGTAGGGAGCGACCTGCGGCGGCCTGCGCGCTGGATCGCCGGGCTTGCCCTTGAACTTGTACTCACGCCAGATGCTGTCGTCCGTCGGATCCAGACCGTCCGTGCCTTCCACGACCACCTCGTCCCGGTGTCGGGTCACGCTCCCGAACGCACCGTAGGTGTTCACGATGTGCAAGGAGTTGAACGAGTAGTTCATGAGCTGGCGCCGGCCCAGCAGGTTGCGCACCGGCTGATAGCTGAGCGCGCCGACAAGCAGGGTCAGACCGATGGCGCCCGCGGTGAAGACCGGCGGTGGGGCGATGACGGCTGAATGTGCGAAAGGCAGGAGCGCGCCTAGCAGCGAGTCCGGCAGGGCGGCAACGGCCACCACGATGGTGATCCAGTTGAGCCAGGCGTAGTTGCCGCTAATGACCAGGTAGAGCTGGGTCAGGATCATGTAGGCGCCGGCGACGGCGGCCACCGGCTGCGGCAGGAAGAGCCCGAACGGCACGATCAGCTGGGCGGCATGGTTGCCGAGCACCTCCAGCCGATGAAGACGCCTCGGCAGGCGGTGGAAGTACCAGCTCAGCGGGTTCGGCATAGGCTGGGTCTCGTGGTGGTAGTCGAGGCAGGTGAGGTCCCGCCAGCATCGGTCGCCGCGCATCTTGATCAGCCCGGCACCGAACTCGACCCGAAACGCGAGCCATCGGTACATCAGGATCACCAGCGCCGAGGGCGCATAGGCGTCACTGCCCAGGAAGATCGCCAGGAAGCCGGCCTCGAGCAGCAGGGACTCCCACCCGAAGGCGTAGAAGGCCTGGCCTACGTTGACCATCGACAGATAGAGCGCCCATAGGACGATCCAGGCCAGCATGGTGAGCGGCAGCGATACGGCCTGCGG
>VBJP01000089.1 GCA_005880165.1 Chloroflexota bacterium
GTGGGGGAATCGGCCTCATTGGCCTGATCCTGATCGTTCTCTTCGTCATCTGGCTCATCGGCGGCTTCCGCTGACGTCATCAGGGGGGAAGACGGAGCGGCGCGGTTGAGGGCGTCAAGGGGGCGTTGGTATACTCGGCCCCCGTCCCCGATCGCCCTGGATCGCGCCGCATTCGTCTAGAGGCCTAGGACACCGCCCTCTCAAGGCGGAGATCACCGGTTCGAATCCGGTATGCGGTACCACCTCGACACTCGAGGCCCGATTCGTGCTCAGAATCGGGCCTTTCGCATACCCTGAGGGGCGAGTTGACCCCTGATGTGACCCCTATTCGCCCGACAACCACTTGCGCGCCGGCCTGACCCGAGTGTGGTGTGAAGGAGGAATAAGGTCTCACGGATCGGCAGCGCCGGATGAGACTATCCACCACGGTCACGGGCCGCGGGTTGTCGATTCGGTTGGGGGCGCGTCCAGGCGGAGTTGGTCGCGCTGCCCGTCGCGCGGTTGATTCCTCCCGAGCCAACGTCACCGATTCGTTCTGGAGGTCAACGCTCTCTACGGTCCAGCCTGCCTGGCTGTTTCGGATGGCAAGATGCTCGTGATGTCGGGCGACGCCGGGCGCGAGCGAGCTGCAGATTCCCTTGTAGTTCCGGTGGCGATCACGCGCCCGCGAACTGGTTGGCGGCGTGTCGCATTGGTCGGATGTCTCGGGCTGGCGACGGCCGGCATCGGCATCATCGCGCCCTGGGTTGGGCCACTCCGCCCGGGCGTGAGTTGGGACAGCATCGTCGTTGCCATCGTCGCCGGGCTGACGATGCTCGGCGCCGGGCTCATCGCCTGGCTGCGACAGCCTGCCAATGGGATCTGGCGGCTTATGGTCGCGAGCTACTTTGCCGGCCTCCTTTGGGAGCTCTCGTTCATCCCTACCTCCATGTTCTGGACCTTGAGCATGCTCTTGGTGAATCTGGGCGAGGCGATCTTCGCTCACCTTCTGCTGGCGTTCCCGTCGGGTCGTCTGCAGTCTGTTGCGGAGCGCCTATTGGTTGGGTTCATCTACGGCTATTCCGTGGGCATTCCGCTGCTTGCGGGGCTCTTCTCCAAGCCGGGGTACGTGTGCCCTGGCTACTGCCCACAGAATCTGTTGGTGGTCTGGCCCAACAACCAGGTGGCCGACACGATCGGGCGCGTAGGCAGCTTCGGGGTGCCCCTCATCGGCGCGCTCCTGGCCATCCTCGTCTGGCGGCACTGGCGCCGGGCAAGTGCACCGGCCCGGCGTGCCCTGCAGCCGGTCGTCGTCGCCCTCCCCTTCTTCGTCGTCTCGGCGTCGCTCGGTTACCCGGCCGACAGCCTGGGAATCGCCCCCATCAGCGCCCTGGTGCGCAGTCCAGTCTGGCACCTGACCGATTTCATTCTGCCGGTCGCCTTCCTCGTCGGAGTGTTGCGCCTGCGAGCGACCCGCGCCTCGGTCGCCAGCGCCATGCTCGAGCTCGGTGCCTTGCCCACCCTCACGCGGCTGCAAGCCGTGCTCCGCACTCGGCTCGGCGATCCGAACCTCGAGGTCCTGCGCTGGTCCGAGGCTCAGGCGGCCTTCATTGACATGGACGGGCACGCCGCCGCGTTGCCTACCCCTGATGCTGGCGAGGCTCTGACAATCCTCGAGCGCGACGGCAAGCCCACGGCCGCCGTCTTGCACGACGCCGCCTTCACGGACGAGCCAACGCTGGCCGATACGATCCGGGTGGCGGTGGCGGTAGCGTTGGACGCGACCGAGCTGCGAGACGAACTGCGCGCCAAGGGCGGCCAAACCGGCGGACTCCCAAGCGGCGAGGTCACATTTCTATTCGGCGACATCGAGGGTTCGACGCCCCTCCTGGAATCTCTCGGGCCGCAGTACGCGGTACTGCTCGCGGAGCTCCGACGGACCGCGTCGGGAATTGCCGACGAACACAACGGCCGCCTGGTGGATGCTCTCGGAGATGAGGTCTTCATGGCTTTTGAGGGCGCGCCAGACGCCGTGCGCTCGGCCATCGAGCTCACCCGGCAACTGGCCGACATGACCTGGCCCGACAACGCGCTGGTTCGTTTGCGCATTGGGCTGCACACCGGATGGCCAGAGGTGACGCGGTCGGGCTACGTGGGGCTGGATGTCCATCGGGCTGCCCGCATCATGGCCGCCGCGCACGGCGGCCAGATCGTCGCGTCAGCGGCTGTGATTTCGGCCCTCGGACGCACCGATACGCTCGCCATCCGCCCATTCGGTCGCTATGCGTTGCGCGGCATCAGCGAGCCGGTGGCACTCTTCGGCATTGAGGCTCAGGGGCTCCCCAGCGGCTCCCCCGTCCCGCGCGCCGAGCTGGTCAAGTGAAAGGGCCGCACGCTCTGGCTGCTTGCGGATGGCTGTTCGGCAAGGGCTGATCCCTCTCCGTAAGGCCTATCGCCATGAACTCGATGCTCCCGCCGAAGGGATAAGCCACGAGCCGTGGTGGGCCCTCAATACCGCCGCCGTTTTTTGACCCCTGATCTGACCCCTAATCGGAGCCATCTCCTGCGGTCTGTGGCGGCTCATAGCGGGATCGCCGCGCTCACAGCACCCTACAGCGGCCCCTTGTAGCAATCCGGTATGCGGTACCAACTCGGCTCATTCAGGCCAGATTCGTGCTCAGAATCGGGCCTTTCGCGTGCCTGAGAGGGGCAGTTGACCCCTAATCTGAACCCTGATGGTCGCCTCGACCCGGATGACGCCACCCGCCCCTGGCCCGTGTTGGCCCAAGTCCGTGACACCCCGACGAGGCGCTCGCGGCATGGCCCTAAAACCCGGAGCCCAACGTTCGGCTGGGCAAAAGCCGTGCTCCCGAAGGATTTCGAGCATATCGAGCGACTAACTAGCACGAGACGGCAACGACAGACGGCAGGTCGCTGTCCCGGAGCCGCTTGAGATCCGAGGAGCCCATGCCCGCCCGACAGGTCAATGCGCTGCTGGCAGTTCTTGCCGTCTGTGTCCTAGCCGGATGCGCCGCCGGTGCCGGCGCAGACACAACCAGTCCGACGGCCATGCCGACTCCAACGGCAACCCCGATTCCGACGCCAACGCCCAATCCCGTCGCTACCGCGACCCCAGAGCCTGCCTCCGCCGCGCAGATTGTGGCCCTAGCCCAGCAGTTCTGGCCGACGGCACCGAGTAGCAATGCTCTCAATCCCTGCGCTATTCCCGACTGTCCCATAACGCCAAGGCTGGCCACCCGCGCGGACGAGCTCGTGAAGATCGAAAGCGGTTACAAGACGGGCTCAGTCGACATCTGGTGTCGCTGCCAGCAGTACTTCGACGTCAAGATCACGGCCGAGGTGACCCCCGCTGGCGGGACCGCCCACGTGGCCTCGGGCAGCCTCAAGATGGACTTCATCATGGTGCTTCAGGACGGCAAGCTGCTGCTCGACGACACACAGTGCACTGGGGGCGGGCCCAGTACCTCGATTTACACGTCCCAAGGCCTGAATCCGTGCGAGGCAATCGAATCATAGAGCTGACCGCATCGCCGCCGCCTGGCACCAGCGGCCCGTCGCCCGCACTCGTCCCGCTGGTGACTCGCGCCTCGCGAGGAGGGACCGCAGTGCTGGTCCTCCTGGTGGTCGTGGTCTCCCGCATGGTCGTCAAGCCGCAGATCTAGCGCATGCGGCTCTCCCGCAGCGAAGCGGCACGGGGCTTCTTCAGGCCGCGAATCGCCTTTGCACGCCTCCTGGCGATTGACCCCTGATCTGACCCCTATTCGTAGCAACCTTCTGCCGTCTGCAGCGGCTCCCAGCGGCATCGCGGCGCTCACAGCACCCTGCAGCGGCCCCTTGTAGCGAATCCGGTATGCGGTACCAATTTCGCCGGGCCAGATGATCGCCGCGTCTCGGGTCGTCAGTCTGATGCCGGCGTCTACACCTCGCTGAGCGGTGGCAGCGCGATACTGGTGGAGGAACCTGGCGGCTCGACCTCGATCCAGCGCATCCCCGGCCCGAATGGGACGTCGCGACGTTCCTCAAAGCCGAGCTTCTCCATGTAGAAGGCAAGCGTTCTTGATCGGTGGCCGGGGACTGCATGAGGTCGGGCAGAGCCAAGCACTTGGTGATGCAAAAGCAGAGGTGGCCCAATGACCGACCGAATCACCCCGAGCCAGTTCCATGCTGCCGAGGGCGTCGAGGATTGGCGCGTGCTGAGCGAGGGGGCGCACACCTATTTCAGAACCGGATCCTTCGCGGCCGGCGCGCGGCTCGTGCAGGCTATAAGCGACCTTCCCGGCCTCGAGGCGCACCGCCCCGATGTCGACCTGCGGCATGACGGGGTGACCGTCCGGGTGATCACAATCGCTGATGACTACTGGGGGATGACGTCCGACGACGTCACAATGGCTCGGCAGATCTCGGCGTTGGCGCGCGAGCAGGGCCTCTCGGCCGACCCGTCGGCCGTTCAGACGCTGCTCGTCATCCCGGGGGCGCCAGTCATCGCTGAGGTGATGCCGTTCTGGCGAGCCATCCTCGGTTACCAGCCTCGTGGCGACAGTCCCGATGAGGACCTGGTCGATCCCCATAGTCGGGGGTCCTCCTTCTGGTTCGAGCAGATGGAGGAGACCCGGGCGGATGGTGGCGGCGCGATCCACCTGGCCATCTGGGTGCCGTATGAACAGGCTGAGGCGCGGATTGCGGCTGCTCTCGCGGCTGGCGGCCACATGGTCCGCGACGACTTCGCTCCTGCCTGGTGGACGCTGGCCGACGCCGCGGGCAACGAGGCGGACATCTCTACCGCCATGAGTCGCGACTGAGCGCCTGGGCCCGCGAGCCATTGTGAAGGAATTGGCGTCCGAGGTCGTCGGCGGAGACGAGCTGGAGGGCGGCGCCCGCCCTCCAGCCTGAAGTCGGCATGGGGTGCCAAACTCGCCCACCCTGACCAGATCCGGCCCGGATCTGGTCTGTGCGATGTCGTCTCATGTCTGGTCGCGGTCGACGGACTCCAGGCCGAGCCATGACGCCAGGGACTCGAGCTCCGCCTCAATTGCGTCGCCCATGGCGCGGGTGAACGGCACATCCTGGTGGATTGCGTGAATGCGGAGCGTCGAGCTCTTGTGATCGGCCGTCGCATCCAGCTTGCCCACCAGCCGATCGTGGTGCAGGACGGGAAGCGCGAAGTAGCCCCAGCGCCGAGCCGCCCTGGGCTTGTACATCTCGAGCACGTAGTCGAAGCCAAACAAGTCCAGGGCGCGGTCGCGGTCGTGGATCAGGCGGTCGAACGGCGACAGCAACGCCGTTCGGCCCTCGAACGACTTTCCGATCGCCCCCGGGTCCACGCGCCAGGTCCCGGGCACGCCGTCGACGGTCGCCGGCTCGCCAACGTCGCCCACGCTCCACGGTTCGAGTGGAACGGCCTGAGCCTTTTCGCGCGCGATGCCCAACGATCGCAGTCGCCGCTCGTTCCTCAGCCGCCGCGCCTCCTCGGCCGGAATCACGGGAGTGCCCGTCGGGTAGACCCGCTCGGCCAGGTTCCAGAGACGCTGTTTCCCTCGGCGGCCCGCGATGGCGACCTCGCCGCGCATCATGAGGAACTCGAGCATCTGCGTCACGTTGCGGTTGTTCGTCCACCCGCTGGACGGCCAGGCCACCACGCTGGTGTCCGGGACGTCGCGCGACAGGAGCGGGCCGGAGGCGCCGAGCCGGTCGAGGACGTCGCGACGAAATCGGTCGTTTGCTCGCAGCCACTCTCGCTGCGAGTCGTAGGAGGGCCAGGTCGTCATCGCGGCCAGGAAGAGGCCCAGATCGGCCATCGGTCTCACCATGGCGTCGAGCTCGAAGAGCGTCCGGTCCTGTTCCAATGCCTCCTGCAGCTGGGCCGGCTGGTACGACCCGCCGAGCCGACTCCAGGCGACGAGGTCAGCGCTCGGCGCGATCGCGGCTGTCGGGTCGATCTGCAGCAGCGTCAACTGGCGGACGACCGCCAGCAGGTCTGTTGGGCGTGGTTCGTCCAGCAGCTGGGCGCGAACGGCGATGCGACGCGCCTCGGTGAGATCGAGTCGGTGGACAGCCACGCTGCGAGGATACCGAAGGCGCAGCGCCAACTCCAACGCTGCCCGCGTACCATCGGAGCATGAAGTTCGGGTTCATCATCACCGGCGGGGAAGCTCGGGAGCAGGTCGAGCTGGCACGGGCGGCCGAGGCCGCGGGCTGGGACGCAGTCTTCACCTGGGATGGCATCCACGTCGGCGATGAGGTGGAGACCTACGACCCCTGGGCGCTGATGGGGGCCATGGCCCTGGCCACCGAACGCGTGCGGCTCGGCGCCATCATCAGCCCGCTCTCCAGGCGGAGGCCCTGGAAGGTGGCGCGCGAGACGACCACCGTCGACCGCCTCTCGAATGGGCGCCTGGTGCTGCCGGTGGGCCTGGGAGCGATGGACGACCGCGGCATCACGGCCCTCGGCGAGGCGCCGGATCGTCGGACACGAGCTGAACGGTTGGACGAGGCGCTCGAGATCCTGATCGGCCTGTGGAGCGGAGAGCCATTCGGCTACTCAGGACGCCATTACCAGTTCGAGCCGATGGCGTTCCGGCCGACCCCGGTGCAGCGGCCGCGCATCCCGATCTGGGTAGTGGGTGCCTGGCCGAGTCAGCGCTCGATGAGCCGCGTTCTGCGCTACGACGGCCTGCTCCCGTACTGGCTGCCCAAGACGACTGGCCTTGCGCGACCGGAAACGCCCGTCCAGCTCACCGAGATGCGCGACTGGATTGCCGCGCGCCGCAACCTGGATGGCTTCGAGATCACCATGGAGGGCTCGACCTCGGCCACCGATGCGTCGTCCGCTGCCGCGGTGGTACAGCCATGGGCCGAGGCGGGCGCGACGTGGTGGATCGAGTCCGACTGGGACAACCTCGAGGTGGAGCCGATGCGGCGTCGCATCGAGGCGGGACCGCCGTCCTGACCGGGGTGGTCAGGGGGCTCTGCCACGAGCAGCCCACGCCCACGCCGTCAGCGTGAACGGTCCCACTGAGAGCAGAGCGCGGCATCTGTCGCGCAGGGCATCCTGGCGTTCCGGTGTCAGCCGAGCCTCATATGTGCCGGCGGGCCCGACGCCATTTGTGGATGGCTCCCACCACTAATCGAAGCTCGCGCACGCGACGCTGGCGGAAAGCTCTGTGTCCTGGACGTGCTGGAAGCCTGCAGCCTCACACGACTCCGCCAGGTGGCCGCGTTGGGCGCCGGATCCATCCCCGCGTAGTCAGCCAGCTGGGGGGAGAGCTGGCGTGAGAAGCGACCCATGAACCGGTCGTAGGCATCGGCCGCAACGTCGAAGCTCATGCCCGAAATCTACGCCTGAATGACGCTGCCCCCGAAGCATCCGGGCCGCCTCTTGACAATCCTCCAACCGATTGTATTATGCCGAAAGGTTAATTAGCCGTGAGGCGAAATGCACACATGGCAGCCGATCCGCTCAGCGTGACGTTCGCCGCTCTCGCCGACCCAACCAGGCGGGCGATCCTGGCCCGACTGGCGCTCGGTGAGGCGACGGTCACCGAGCTCGCCGCACCCTTCGACATGAGTCTTCCCGGGATCTCGAAGCACCTGAAGGTGCTGCAGCGGGCGGGGCTCATCGAGCAGGGTCGGCACGCGCAGTGGCGGCCGTGCCGGCTCGCCCCGGAACCCCTGCGCAACGTCGCCGACTGGGTCGGCCAATACCGCCGACATTGGGAGCAAAGCTTCGAACGGCTGGACGCCTACCTCCGCGACCTTCAGAACAACCAGGAGCACGGGAAAGGAGACGACAATGACCGCAACGCAAATCGACCGAGGTAGCACCGAGACCACCACCGTCTACACCGAAGGGCCGGACCTCGTCATGGAGCGCGTCTTCGATGCGCCACGCGAGCTGATCTGGAAGGTGATGACCGATCCGGAGCGGATCACCAACTGGTGGGGGCCCCACGGCTATACGACCACGGTCGAGGAGATGGACGTCCGGCCCGGTGGCCGATGGCGATTCATCCAGCACACCACCGCTGGCGAGGACATTCCGTTCAAGGGTGAGTACCTCGAAGTCGTCCCGCCCGAGCGCGTCGTCCAGACCTTCATCTTCGACGTCGAGCCCTTCAACACCGAGGCGGCAATCACCACGCTGACCCTGGAGGACCTCGGCGGTCGCACCAAGGTCACCAG
>VBJP01000090.1 GCA_005880165.1 Chloroflexota bacterium
ATCGGGACGCGGTACTCGTACTTCGTGTAGTGCTCGCGGACGTCGTATTCCGCGCCGTCGGGTGCGGATCCGTCGGAGGGTGTCATTCGGACGAGCGAGCGCGCTTTGTCATGCCAGAGTCCTCTATGCCCCGAACCGACGCCGCCTCACCAGGCTGAACTGCGGCTCCGGAAGAGCGGCTCGGGAAGAATAGAGTCCGCGCGCCAGCGCTCTCAGCCAAAGGTGCAGTCGACTGTCACCTTGTCCAGGGCGCTCTCGAGTACCGCGAGCTCCTCATCCTCGAGCCGGGACACGAAATACTCGGCGATGCCACGTGCGTGGGCCGGCACGGTCTCGGTCAGCCGGGCGACGCCGGCATCGGTGAGCGCAACGAGGACGCCCCGTCCATCGGCAGTGGCGTCGGCACGGCGAACCAGGCCTTCATCGACGAGCCGGGCGACACGGCGGGTCATGCCCGAGCGTGAGATGAGCGCTCGGTTCGCCAGCTCCGTCATGCGCGCCAGCTGAGCCAAGACGTCGAAGTCGGGCAATGCAAGGCCGGTCTGTTGCTCGAGATCCGTCTCGAGCTGGCGCATGAGCGTGGCGTGAGCTCGCAGGAGTGAGCTCCAGGCCCCAATCCCACGCCCGCCGGGCAATTCGCTGGCAACCAGGCGATCCACAAGCCCAGCCAGTTCGGTTTCGGAAAGTACTTGCATGTGCAACCAGATAGCCGTAGGATACTTGCGATTGCAAGTATATCAGCCCGCGGGGGCGGAAGGGAAGATCGTGATTGCCGAACTCATACCCGACGTAGATCCGGACGTCGAAGGCCGTTTTGGATCTCTGGCGGACGAAGCACGCGTCAGAAGAGCCGCCGGGGCCCTCGAAGCGAACGGGATCAACGTCCTGCGAGCTGCGAACGGGGCGGAAGCGAAGCGGATCGTTCTCAGTCTCATCCCGGACGGATCGCAGGTGCATCATGGCGCCTCGCAATCGCTCGACGTGTCGGGCATTACCGACGAGATCGAGAAATCCGGCCGATATGAGCCTCTCCGGCCGCGGATCTACAGCATGGACCGCCACACCCAGGCGGATGAGATCCGCCACCTGAGTTCGGCGCCGGAGGTGATGCTCGGCAGCGTCCACGCGGTCACCGAGACCGGGTCGTTGCTGGCAGCCTCCATGGGGGGCAGTCAGCTGGGACCGTATGTCAGCGGAGCCGCCCGAGTGATTCTTGTGGTGGGAACGCAGAAGATCGTGTCCGACCTCGAAGAGGGCTTGCGCCGGATCGACGAGTACGCCTTTCCCCTCGAGGACGCTCGCGCCCAGGCGGCGTACGGCATCCACAGCGCGGTCAACAAGGTCCTCATCATCAACCGCGAGATCGCCCCGGGCCGCATCACCGTCGTCTTCGTCGACGAGGTCCTCGGCTTCTAGCGCACGCGCAGAGCACCGAAGGAGCGACCTCGATCATGGCCCCGGTCTCACAACGTTCTCCCGCCCGCGATTCGCGCTGGCTCGCCCTGATCGTCCTGTGCGCCGGAATGCTGATGATCGTCCTCGATGCGACGATCGTGAATGTCGCGCTGCCGTCGATCCGGAGTGATCTTGGCTTCGCGCAGTTGAGCCTGGCGTGGGTCGTCAATGCCTACCTGATCGCCTTTGGGGGCGTCCTGCTTCTGGCCGGACGACTCGGCGACCTTCTGGGTCGGCGACGGGTCTTTCTTGCGGGCATCGCGGTGTTCACGACAGCCTCCCTGCTTTGCGGGCTGTCCATCGGTCAGGAAATGTTGGTCGCCGCGCGGTTCATCCAGGGCGTCGGCGGCGCGATGACCTCTGCGGTCATCCTCGGCATGGTCGTGACGCTGTTCAGGGAGCCCCGCGAACAGGCCCGCGCGATCGGCGCATACAGCTTCGTCGCAGCAGCGGGTGCGTCCATCGGGCTTCTGGCCGGCGGCTTCCTGACCGACGCGCTCAACTGGCACTGGATCTTCCTGGTCAATGTCCCGATTGGCATCGCCACCGCGTTCTTTGCCTTGCGGTTGCTCGAGTCCGACCGCGGAATCGGGCTCGGCAAGGGCGCTGATGCACTCGGCGCCGTCCTGGTAACGGCGGCGCTTCTGCTCGGGGTGTACACGATCATCCGGACGACGGATTTCGGGTGGGGATCCGCTCACACCATCGGGTTCGGCGCGGCTGCGATCGCATCGCTGATGGCCTTCGTCGTCCGCGAGTCGCGGACTGCGAATCCGCTCATCCCATTCCGCATCTTCGGATCGCGCAACGTGTCCGGGACGAGCGTCGTCCTGCTGCTCATTTTCGCCGCGCTGTTCGGGATGTTCTTCCTGGGCAGTCTCTACTTCCAGCGCGTCCATGGTTACGATCCGCTCGGCATCGGCCTTGCGTTCCTGCCGTTGAGTCTCTCGATCGCAACCCTGTCATTCGCGTCCGGGCCACTGATCACCCGCTTCGGCGCCCGTGCGGTGCTCCTGCCGAGCCTCGTGCTGATGGGTGTGGGCCTGGTGCTCTTCGCGCGAGTGCCGGTCGAGGCTGACTACTTCGCGGACGTGCTGCCCTCGGTTCTCCCACTTGGCGTGGGCTTCGGGCTCGCGTTCCCGTCGCTGATGGCGCTTGGGATGTCGGACGCCAGCGAGCACGATTCCGGCCTCGCGTCCGGACTGCTCATGACGACCCAGCAGGTCGGGGGAGCGCTGGGTCTATCGGTACTGGCTTCGCTCTCGGCGTCAGAGACGAACCGGCTGCTTGCGTTGTCGTCTGCCGAGCCGACGGCGGTCACCAACGGTTACCAGCTGTCGTTCGCCATCGGCGCCGGGCTCGTGCTCGTCGCCCTCGTCGTCGCCGGCACGGTTCTGGGGTCGGCCGGGGACGCAGAGAAAGGGGCGCTGCACGAGCGCGACCGAGTGCTCGGCGATGCGCCGGACGGCGGGACGGGCGGCGCGCGGGTCCGTACCAATGCCTGAATCGGTCCTGAGTGTCGGGATCATCGGGGTCAGTCCGGTTCGGGGCTGGGCCGCCACCGCCCACATCCCCGCATTGCGAGCGCTGCCGAACTACGAAATCCGTGCACTCAGCGCGCACAGCGCTGAATCCGCTCGCGAGGCAGGCCAAGCGTTCGGGGTCAGCGCGGTGTTCTCAGACCACGAGCAGCTCGTGACCCGGCCCGACATCGATGTGGTCGTTGTCACGGTCAAGGTCCCGCATCATCGAGAGCTGGTCGATGCCGCTCTTGCAGCCGGAAAGGCGGTCTACTGCGAGTGGCCACTCGGTCGCGACCTCGAGGACGCCCGGGCGATGGCCGCGTTGAGCGCGCAGCGGGAAGTGCGAACCGTCGTTGGGTTGCAGGCCCGCCAGGCCCCGGCCATCGAGTTCGTCCGGGAGCTGCTCAGCGACGGATACGTCGGCGAGGTCCTGTCGACGACGATGATCGGGCTCTCGGTCCCGGGCGATGTCGTGGTCCAGCCCAACGTCTACATGCTCGACGGGAAGAACGGGGCCAACCTGCTCACCGTCGCTGTCGGGCACAGCCTGGACACCCTCAACTATGTGCTGGGGGAGTTCGCGGGCCTGTCGGCTATGTCGGCCAATCGCGGTGATCGGCACCCTCACGTCCGGCGCGACCGCCAGCGTCCACATTCGTGAGGCAGTCGCGGGCGGCATCGGCTTCTTGTGGGAAATCAATGGAACGGACGGAACGCTCCGCATCACCGCTGATGCCGCATTGCCCGAGATCTTCCCGTTGACGGTGGCGGGAGTTCGTGGTGGCGGCGAGCCCGCCCAGCTTTCCGTCCCGACCGCGCTGACGCAGAAGTGGCCTGCGCTCGCTAGCCTCGAAGGAGGCCCGGCCTACAACGTTGGGCGTGCATACGCCGCGTTCGTGGCAGACCTCGCCAACGGGACGCATACCGTGCCCGACTTCGCCGATGCCGTCCGACGACACGAGGTCATCGCCAACATCGAGAGGGCTGCGGCATCAGGAGAACGTGTGACGGCGCAGCCAAACAGAACGCCTCGACCAGAGGGCCGTCAGCCGACGATCACCGGCGGCTGATGCTCCGACAGGGGGCCGCCCGGCTTGGGCGTCATCAGCTGGGCCTCGGGCGACCCGTCGGCCTCGCGAGCGGCGAGTTCGGCGTCCAGCTGGGCGATGAGGTCCGGCGCCTGCGCCTCCAACGCCCTCGCATACGCAGGGCCAATCACGTTCATGAGCGGCATCTCCCGCTTTGTCTTCGGCGCGGCGAACCGCATATGGATCGTCGTGCCGGTCGGTGTCGCCTCCAGCTCGATGGTGTGGAGCACTCGCAGCGGCCCCTCGGGCGTCGCCAGGGTCGTCCGGTCGGTGACATAGTCGTACGGCCGCCAGTCGAGAATCTCCTCGACGACGGCGTCCTTGCCGTGCATGCAGTGGTTAGCCGAGCCAAGGCCCCGCCGGCCGCCGGTGGCCTGCACCGTGACCTCGGTGACCCAGGGCTGCCACGTCATCCGCTGGCCGGGCTTGGTCAGGAACTCCCAGGCGACCTGCTGCGGCACGTTGGTCGGCACCGAGACCGTGACAAACGCATCCTCCGGGGACACCCGGACGCGCCCGCGCGCCTCCTCCTCCTGCCAGCGGCGCTCCAGGTCATGGGCCCAGGCCGGCACGTCGCCGATCCGATCGTAGGTCTCGCTGTGCTCGCGCATCCCAAGCGCGGCCGGTTCGAGGTCGGTGGCGCCGATGCACTGTTGGGTGATCAGGGCATAGGCGCTCATGCCCAGCTTCTCAACGACCTCGTTCTTCAGCAGGCGGTGCACGACGATACCGTCGGGTCCCAGCAGCTCCTGACGGCCGGCGATCTTCTGGTGGAGGGCGGTCCCATGGTGGACGACGAACTTGAGGTCGAGATCGGGGATCCGGGCGCAGGCGTTGCACGGACACGACGTCGCCTGGCGGACGTCGCGGCGGCGCCGGCGGAAACCGAAGTAGCAACGTTCGATCGTGTCGAGGAGCATCGACCCGTCGATCGCCTCGGTCGTCATGAACGTGAACGCGGCATCGCCCTCGAGCTTGGCCAGCCGGAAGTCGGGGCGGAGCGCCGTGACGACGGCGCCGATCAGGTCCGCCAGGATGTCCTGCGCGTGATCCAGCTCGACGTCAGCCAGATAGCCGGTGTACCCGGAGATGTCGGCGATCAGGAAGCAGGTTGGTTGAGCAGCTGGGAGCATCGTTCCTCGTGGAGGCAGGCCCACGACGGCCACGACTATACGTGTGAGCTACTGGAGCGTTCGTTGGTCATTGCGCTGTCTACGCCCTTCATGAATTCGACCAGGCCACGCATGTACGTGCGTTGGTCGTCGTACATGGCCAGGTGGCTGCCGTTCGGGCAATACAGATATTGCCCTTTCGGTATCTGCTTCGACATCCATTCCATGTGCTTGGGGTCCATCGTGTCGAAGCGCGCTCCGATGATCAGCGTCGGCACGGTGATGTTCTTGAGGTCAGCGGTGCGATCCCAATTCGCGAGCTTGCCGCTGGCGCCCAGCTCGCTGGGTCCCTGCATCGGTATGTAGACCTTCGGGTTCATATGGTCGAAAGAGCGCTTGAGCGGATCGGGCCATTGGTTCATGGGCATCCGGATCACATGCTTCTCGTAATGGTTGGGGATCAATAGCTCCAGGTAGCGCGGATCCTCGTACTTGCCAGCGGCTTCGAGTTGCTTCGCCTCGGCGAGCACCTTTGGGTCCATCGCTGGCATCAAGACGTTCTTGGCGTAGTCGTTGTACTGAGGGATGCTGGCCATCATGTTTGAAATGATCAGTGCCTTCAGATGGTCCTGGTGCTTTAGCGCGTACTCGATGGCGAGCAAACCGCCCCACGACTGGCCCAGGAGATAGAAGCTGTCCGTGTCGAGACGGAGCGCCCGGCGTACCTGCTCGACTTCGTCGACGAAGCGCGGCAGCGCCAGCATCTCATCGGTCATCTCCGGCTGGTCGCTGTAATAGGAGCCGAGCTGGTCGTAGTAGAGGTACTCGATCCCCTCATTCGGCAGGTAGTCGTCGAAGGCCTCGAAGTACTCATGCGGAAAGCCGGGGCCGCCGTGCAGGAGCAGCAGCTTGATCCTGGGGTTGTTGCCGACGCGTTTTGTCCAGACCTTGAAGGGGCCCCGCGGCGTGGTGACCTCGATCATGCGAACACCATCCGCAGAACGAGTTGACAGTGGGGGCATGAGGGCTTCATGACCTCCGGGAGGCTCCTGCGGTGACACCTTAAACCCCACCTCCGACTCCTTGGTCGCGACGAGGGGTGACTGTATCCCACCGGCGGTCGAGGGCCCGCAAAGCGCCAACTGCTCAGCTCTCCATGGCGAGAACATCCGAGGTTTGCCGGATCCGTGGCAGCGGCGACAACACGAGGAGCAGGATCGAGACGGCCATTCCCGCCCACCCGAGGGCTATCCCGCCACGCACGCCGACCCAGCCCGCGAGACCTGCTGCCAGCAGCGCACCCAGCGGGTAGGCGATGCCGTGCGAGAAGACCTCGAGGTTCGCGTTTACGCGGCCCAGGATTCGATCTGGAATCACGCCCTGGATCAGCGACAGCTCAGCCACGCCCTCGATCGTCTGGAGGCCATCGCCGATGAGCTGCGGGAGGAACACCATCAGCGTCGCCAGTACGAGCGGCCCGCCCGCAAGTGGTGTGAGCACGCCGACGATGGAGGCGCCGGTCGCGGTCCAGATGAGGGCTGGGCCGAAGCCGAACCGGGAGATGACCCGCGAAGCAAAGATTGAGCCGATGAGGGAGCCGACGCCGCCGGCCGAAACGACGACCCCCAGCAGGAACGGGCTGAGGTGCAGCTCCTGGATGAGATAGATCGTGTACAGGACTCCGTAGAACGACCCCGCAACATGAGCGATGATCGAGCGGAGGGTGAGCGGAAGGAGCACGGCATGGCGCCGGAGGAGCCGCAAACCCTCGAGGATCTCGAGCCGGATGGGTGTCGGCGACGTGCGCGGGGGCCGCGACGGCTCTCGGCTTCGGATCAGGATCAGAGAGAGGGCTGAGACCACAAAGGAGATCGCGTCGACGAAGATCGCCAGCGGCGGACCAATCAGCTGCACCAGTCCACCAGCCAGGCCCGGACCGCCGATTTCCGCGAGGGACGAGCTCGTGGCCAGCTTGCTGTTGCCTTCGACTACGCGGTCGACCCCGATAAGCGAGGGGACGTAAGCCGGGTAGGCCGCATCGAAGAGCGCCCCAAGGCAGCCTTCGATGAACACGACCACGTATAGCTGTTCGATGCGCAGCACCCCCGCGATGTACGCCGCGGGGATCGATAACAGCAGCAAAGCGCGGGTCGCGTCCGCCAAGATGAGGAGCGGCCGACGTCGCAGCCGGTCGACCCATGCGCCTGCGAGCAATCCGATAAGCAGCACCGCGAGGCTGGCCGCGACGATGAGCAGGGCCATTTGGATCGGGCCTGCCCCCAGCACCATGAGGGCGACCAGCGGGATCGCCGTGCGCGTGACGACAGATCCGAGCTCGGAGACTGTTTGGCCGGCCCACAGCTTCCGAAAATCGGCGTTTCGCCAGAGCGACTCGCTCACCACGCTTGGCAGCCTACCGCGAGGACGCGCCTACTATTCCTGCCGCACAGCAACCCGATCCGCGACCAGCAGGAGACCGATATGAACTTCAACAGCATCCTGATCGGGTCGGAAGACCCGGAGCGCCTCGTCGACTACTACACCAAGCTGCTCGGCGCGCCGACGATGTCCGACAGCGGATACACAGGCTGGCAAATCGGGTCGGGCTTCGTGACCGTGGGACCCCATAGCGAGGTCCATGGCAAGAACGCAGCGCCCGGCCGCCTCATCTGGAACATCGAGACGCCCGACGTCAAGGGCGACTTCGAGCGGCTGAAGGCGGCCGGCGCGATCGTCGTCCGCGAGCCTTACGAGTTCGAGGAGGCCCCGGGTTCATCGATCGCGACGCTCGCCGACCCGGACGACAACTACTTTCAGCTGGTCAGCCCGATGGGCCCGGATGCACCAGGTGGAGCTCAGTAGCTGACGGTCGAGTTCTTCCAGATCCGCTCGAGGACGTAGTGACCGTCGCCTTGCGGATCGGTGAGGGACGGCCGGGCCTCGAGGATCATGACGTAGGGGTGGAGCCGGACGTTCACGAGGGTCTTGCCGCGGAACGTCATGTCGAGGATGACGCCCTCCTGGGTCTCCTGCCACCACGGCTGCCCGTACATGTAGTTGCCGGGACCTGCGTCGACCAGGCTGACGCCATTCTTGTGCTGGCGCAGGAACATCCCGCCGGCCAGGTGCAGGCCGCCGCCGATGACCTGGTCGCATCCGGCCTGGTCCATCCAGTCCAGAGCCCTCTTCTGAGACGGCCACAGGTCCGGGTGGTATTCGTCGCCGCCCCACCACTGGGGCTCGCACATGACCAGGTCGGCGCCGCCGGCGCGCGCGTTTCGGACGGCCGCGTTGACGTTCGCCTGCGTGAGCCACGCGACGCCCGGCGTGGTTGGCCCGGCATGCGCGGGGCCGGTGACTTCATTCCAGGACACGAACGCCACCTTCAAGCCGGCAACCCTGACGTACGCCGGCTGAAGCGCCTGATCGAGGTTCATCCCGAGGCCGGTGTGCGGGATTCGGTGCTTGTCGAGGAGTTGGACCGTCGAGGCGATGCCCGCAACGCCACGATCGCTCTGGTGGTCGGCTGCCAGAAACACCGCATCGATGCCGAGCAGATTTTTCCACCGTGGCAGAAGCTCCTCCGGCACGGCCAGGCTCGGCGGGCCGTTGAGGCTTGGCGCCCACCGACTCGTGGGCAGGATCGGGCATTTGTGGTCGCCGAGTGCGACATCGGATCGCTTGGTGATGCTTGCGGTGAGCCCGGGATGACCGGTGTCAACCGGACGGATGATCGGGAACTGGGAGATGCCCGGAGGTGGGTTCGGGTTCAGGAATGGTCCGCCCGTGTAGCGGGCCGTCCCGCCGTCGAACACCCAATCCCAGCCTTTGCCGAGGGTAACGGCCTGATACGCGCCCAGCCGATCCGCGCACATGCTGCCGACCGACGTTAGCGTCCAAACCTGCGAGGCGCGGTAGGCGAGCCAGCTCGGCTTGAGTGCCTCGGCGCCCTGCCCGCCAGCGATGCCGACCACCGGGTAGCGCAGCGCACGCGCCGCCTTGTCGCCAAATAGGTCCGCCCCAAACAGCCCAAATGGTCCGTTGCCCGCGATGGGCAGCACCTTGGTAGCGGGCTCGACGAGCCCTGGCGGCAGGAGCGCGACCAGCTTCTGGTTGGCGCCGATCGCACTCATGATCTTGGCTGCCGGGATGCATCGTTCGGTGGCGGTGAGCGCCGGATGGCTGACGGTCACCCCACAGGGCACCACGAGCTTGCCGCTGGCCGCGAGCTTGGTCAGCTCACTGAGGGCAATGACCGATTTCAGGTTGGTGATGCCCGTGACGACCGCGAGCGGGAACTTCGTCGGAGGTCTGGTGGCGGTCGGGCTCGGGGTGGGCGCGGGCGAGATCGACGGGGTCGCGGTGGCGGATGGCGAAGGGTCGGGCGTGAGAGTGGGGCCAAGGCAGCCGGCCAGGAGCACGGCAGAGGCCACGGCGGCCGCCAGAGCGAGACCCCGCGGCCGTGATGAGTGAGTCGACACCGAGCCAATCGTAGCCGCGCCCTCGGCGCACGGCTGGAATCGGCGGCCAAATGGCACGCCAATTGCTGCCTCGCGCCATCGGTGGGGCACTTCGCGCGACGGCAGCCTCGATCCCGTGATCAGTCATGCGTGATTGAGACGGCAGCCCGCGCCTCCTGACGAGAGGCTCAATCAATGAAACGCGTCCCGGCCGTGGTGGCAGCCACAACTCTTCTGGTTGGAGTCGTTGTCGGGGGTGTCAGCGCACGCACCCCCAGTTCGCCGGCGTACGAGGTAGCCGATGTCGGCGCCTACGGCGGAGAGCCATCGATCGTGTCCGATACGAAGGGCGTCCTGTACGACACGACGCCGAGTGGCGGCACGATCACCTACCGCTCGACGGACCGCGGCGTCACCTGGCAGCAGGTCACGACGGCTGACCCGAACAGCGGCGACGATTGCCTCGCCACCGATCAGTCGAATGCCGTCTACTTGTGCAACCTCGCGGGGAGCGAGGGAGTCGCGCCCCTGCAGGCAGACGTCTGGAAATCCGTCAATGGCGGGACGAGCTGGACGCACGGCGCCGGTGCGCTGCCCGAATGTGGAACGAGCTGCTCGCCCTTTGGCGTCGATCGCGATTGGGTGGCAGCTTCAATCCTGTCGGGGAAGAGCACGTCCAAGGCCGAGGTCGTGCTGATGTACCACGACTTCTACGGTCCGAGCCAGATCTGGGTCAACATCTCGCACGACGGTGGTGCGACGTTCGGTACGCCGCAGGAGGTGCTCGCTGCGCCGGCTGTGACACCAGGTGCCATCACGGGCACGCTTGTCGCCCAGGGCTACACGCTTTGCAACACGGTCCCCGCGGGAGTGGGGATCGTGCCTCCGGGCAAGCCGCACGCCGGACGGATCATCGTTGGCTGGATTGCGGCGGATCTGCCGCAGATCGCGACGGGCTGTAACGTGACAATGGCCGAGGCGTTCCACACCGTCTGGATCTCGTACTCCGATGACGGTGGCCTCACCTGGACGCCGCAACAGGCCTTCGATGCAGGCATCGGGCACGACACATCCACACCGTTCGTGGCCTTCACGCTCGATCGGCAGGGGAACCCGTACTTCGGTTTCACCGTCAATGCCAGCTCGAATCCCGTGACATGTGCCGCTGAGTCGACGGCGGGCACCGTCCAGTCTGACTCCTCGTGCGAGTACGACATGTACGTCGTGTGGTCGAGCGACGCGGTGGCGCAACGTGGGATGGGGGTGGCGGGCTCATCTCGGGCAGCGCCGCGAGGGCGTACCGCGTCAATCCGTCCTCGGAGACCGGCACGCACTTCTTCCCGGCCATCGCGGCGGGGAATCCGGGGCAGGTCGACGTGGCATACCTGCGGTCCACGACGATCGTCCCAACCGACCCGCTGGGTAAGGCGGATCCGGGCGGCTGCGCTGGGCCAGGACCGGCAAACGGCAACCCGACGACCTATCCGCCGGCCTGCGCCTGGAACCTGTACGGGGCGCAGTCGCGGAATCTGAGCAGCGGGGTCGACGCAGCCACCTGGGCTGTGACGCCGATCACGACCACGCCAATGCACATCGGCGACATCTGCAACCTTGGCATCTTCTGCTTGGCGCCAGCGTCGAACCGCAACCTCCTTGATTTCATCATGGAGACGATCGACAACCGTGGCTGCGCGCACATCGCGTATGCGGACGACAACACGGTGAACAAGCTTCGGGTCGCGAACCAGACAGCGGGGCCGTGCCTATGAGACCAGCGAAATGACCATGAGTGAGGCCCATCCAATGCGCCTTCGTTCACCCGCTGTTGCATGCCTCGTTGCGGGCCTTGTCACGGCCATAGCGGTCGCGCCTTCTGTTGCCGCGGGCGACTATGCAACCGACGTCGACGGAGTCATCAACGTCCAGGCCTCGACCACCCCGATTGTTCAGGCATGCCCGGCGAACGCGCCGTGGCTTCGCGATCCGAACGTGTGCGCCAGCCGCTGGTCCACATTCGCCAACGACAAGAGTGAGAGCGATCTCGCGGTGGATCCGACCGATCCAGCTCACATCGTGGGCATGTCGAAGGCCTTCTTCTCGCCCAAGGACTACCTATTCGAGCTCGTCTGGTACGACTCCACCGACGGCGGCCAGACCTGGCAGAGCGGCATCTTGCCCGGCTATGAGGAGTGGATGGACACCACCGATCCGGTGGTTGCCTTCGACGCGTTGGGCAACTTGTACGCGCTCGTGCTTCCCTTCAATTTCGTCATCGAGCCTTCCGGCGACCACAACTGGGACGTCGGCCACGTCAACCCAAAGGGTTTGAACGATGCCATCTACCTCTCACGCTCCATGAAGGCCGATGGCGCAGTCGGCCGGGACTGGGAGGCCCCGGTCCTCCTCGCCACCTACCACGCCAGCGGCCTCGGCATCACCGCCGACAAGCAGTGGGTAGGGGCGGACATCTTCGGCAAGCATCCCGGCTCGGTGTACGCGTCGTGGATCGTTTTCGACGGGGTCGCGCTCAACACGGTGGTCTCGGTGTCGACAGACTTTGGCGCGCACTTCACCTCGCCGCGGGTCATCAGCTCGGCCACCAAGCCGAAGTTCAACGGGGACCCCTATGTCTTCGAGGGGCCAGAAGGCAACGTGTACGTGGCGTACGACACCCTGCCGCCGAAGCAGAGCTACACCACCGGCGGGTTCCAGGTGGTGGTCTCTCACGACAACGGCCAGACGTGGTCGAAGCCGGGGCAGCAGGTCACGACGAGCGTCGGGCCCACTCCGTACCTTCCAGATACCTTCCGCGACGGGACGCCGTACTCGATGACGGTGAACCCAGCCAACGGCAACCTGCTGCTCGCCTACGAGAATTACGACCGATCGATCCCGAAGGGGGACATCTGGCTGACCCAGTCCACCGATGAGGGCAAGACGTGGGCAAAGCCGGTCCAGGTGAATGACCCAGCGGCGGCTGGTGACACCTTTCAGCAGAAGGTCTTCGCTGCGCCAAACGGGGAGTTCGCGGTGGCGTTCTATGACCGTCGGCTAGCCTGTCCGACGAACGACCCCATTGCGGGCAACATCGGCCGCATCAACACCTGCATCGACGTTACCGTCCAAGCCTATGCATCCGATGCGACGCAGCTCGGCGGCAACCGCCGTGCAACGCTTGAGACCTGGGATCCGAATGTCGTGCCGCCCCAGCAGGGCGGGCTCTCCGGCACCGGCACCTTCATCGGCGACTACTTTGGCGGAGCGATGACTTCGGGTGACGCAGGCACCTTCGTGCACCTGCTCTTCGTCTCGACTTCGCCGGACTACCAGGCCGGAGCCGTCGCAGGCGGTGGTTTCGCGCCTCCCTACCAGCAACAGATCTACGCGCAGGTGCCCGTACCCTGAGCCGTCGGCCGGACCACGCCGCTGCACGCTGACCAGGTCAGGCGACGTTCGGCGACGGCCTCTGCGATTGTCGCTCCGACGGTCTGTCCACGGTGGCATCCGTCCGCCGAGAACCACTGCTGCGGGGTTGGCGGTGCGGCACCCCGCGGCGTCGCAGGCGTAGCTGGACCCGGTATCGGTCGCCCCGCATGACCGATTTCGTGTATTCGATCGGTCGTCCGCCGCTCCAGCCGATGCGCTCGACGATCAGACCCGGGGAGCCCGGCGGGAGCTCAAGGTGTCCCGCAGTCTTCGCGTCGACGCTGGCCACGATGAACGTCTCCTCTGCCTCTTCGATGACCGCGCCGTAGCGGGCTTCGAGCTGCTCATACAGCGAGGCTGTGCCGAAGTCCGCCGTCTCCAGCCCTGGAAACTCGCGGGCTGGTAGATAGGCAAGCTGGAGCCCTATCGGCTCATCGTCGCCGAGGCGCAGACGCTCAAGCCGCACTACCGGTTCGCCTTCGACGATATCGAGGCGCCGCGCAACATCTTCGTCGGCCGGCAGGACGCCAATGGACAGCACGCGTGAGCTGGCCCTAAGCCCACGCGCCCGCATCTCCGCGCTGAACGATGTCAGCTCATGCGGACCCGCGGTGATGGTGGGATCCCGCACGAATGAGCCCCGTCCCCGTTCGCGCAGAATCAGGCCCTCCTGCGTGAGCTCGGCGAGGGGCTGTCTGATCGTGATACGGCTCGCACCGTAGCGCGCCACGAGATCCATCTCGCTCGGCAATCGACGCCCTGGGCCCCACATGCCCGATACGATCGGCTCCCTGAGGCTGTTCGCAACCTGGTGGTAGAGCGGGATCTGGCTTGCACGCGAGACGCGTCGGAGCCCATCGCCACCCACCACGTCCACCTCGAATGCGCTTGCAGGTGTCATAAGGTTATGACATGATCCTCGGACGGGCAAGCCGCTGTATGGCGGGCAGGCTTCATGCCTTTCTCGAGGCAGCGGCGTCGGAGCACGCGCCCCGGATCGGACGCGCAGCGAGGAGTGTGCAATGCGGAAGCTTGGGTCAATCATCGCGGTCGCTCTGTTGGTCACGGCGTGCTCCAGCGGGGCGTCGACCTCCCCGAGCGGCTCAGCACCTGCGGCAGGCGGCAATGCGACGATCACCTACCTCACGCACTGGCCGCCTCAACAGGTCGACCTGCTGAAGAAGTACATCGCGAAATTCGAGACGGCCAATCCAGGAATCAAGGTCGAGGTTCGCGCGGTGCCGTTCGGCAGCCTGCTCAGCACGCTGCGAACGCAGGCAGGGAGCGCAAGTGGACCGACGATCGCCGGGATCTACGACCTGTGGCTGCCGGAGCTGGTCAAAGACGGTATCGCCGCCAAGGCACCGGACCAGTACACCCAGGACATCAAATCGAATTGGCCGGCGAACCTTGTCTCGGGCGCCGCCAGCGTGGACAACGCGGTGTACGGGTATCCGAATGAGATCGACCTGTACATGCTCAACTACAACAAGAAGCTGTTCGCCGCGGCCGGAATCTCAGCTCCGCCGACGACGTGGGATGAACTGATCAAAGACGCAAAGGCCCTGACCAAGCGAGATGCGTCGGGCAAGATCGTGCAGCAGGGCTTCGGGCTCATCAACAGCTGGGACTCCGGCGTCGTCCATCCATGGCTCTCATTCGTGCTGTCCGATGGCGGAAAGCTGCTGGACGGCAGCACCCCGCAGCTCACGTCGCAGGCCGCCGAGGAGGTGACCAGCCTCTACGACCAGCTGGTCATCAAGGACAAAGTCACCGATCCCGCCATGGGAACCTCCAACGCGAACACCACCGGTCCGTTCCTCGACAACTTCACCAACGGAAAGACGGCGATGATCGTCATGGCCAACTGGTGGGAGAGTGCCCTCAAGACGGCGATGAAGTCTGACTTCGACAACGTGGCCACGGCGCCGATTAGTGTCTCGTACGCATGGCTCACGGTGGTCAACGCACACGCCACCGCCGACCAGCAGGCTGCCGCCTGGAAGTTCCTGCAGTGGCTCCACGGTCCCGGTGGCGGTGACACCCAGGGAGCGGCGGCCATGGGTGACCTGCTCCTCTCCATGGGAATCCTGCCGAGCCGAACCTCGGATGTTCAGGCATTTCAATCCAAGCTCAGCGAGCCGTTCTTGAAGTCATACGTTGACGGCCTGTCGTCGGCGGTGCCCTTCCCGATCGTGCTCG
>VBJP01000091.1 GCA_005880165.1 Chloroflexota bacterium
CGTCGGGCACCTCCTCCTTGAAGAGGCGATACGTCTTCTTGTGCTCGAAGAACAGGACGGGATCCGGATCGCGGATGGATGCCTTGAGAAGGGCCTTGGCATCGGCCGGAGTCCCCGGCGCCACGATCTTTAGGCCCACGGTGCTGGTGAAGTACGCCTCGTTGCTTTGGCTGTGATACAGCGCGCCGTGCACGCCGCCGCCGTACGGCATGCGGATCACCATCGGTACCCCAAAGGTGCCGTTCGACCGATACCGCATGCGGCTGATCTCGGACACGATCTGGTTGAAGGCGGGATACACGAAGTCGGCAAACTGCATCTCGGCGATGGGTCGCAGGCCGTAGATGGCGGCCCCGGCCGCCGCGCCGGCAATCAGGCCCTCGCTCAGCGGCGTGTCGAGCACCCGCTTGTCGCCGTACTTCGCCCACAAGCCGTCGGTTGCCCCGAAGACGCCCCCCTTGCGGCCCACGTCTTCGCCCATGAGCATGACGCGCTCGTCGCGCTCCATCTCCTCGTCCATTCGGCGTAGACGAAACGGCTCGCCGTTGCCGGGTCCGGATCTGGCCGTGCCTCGGCCCGCTTGGACGCGTCATTGACCTCCTGCTTGATCTCGCTCC
Organism: Chloroflexota bacterium; assembly: GCA_005880165.1. Lineage (GTDB taxonomy): Bacteria > Chloroflexota > Limnocylindria > QHBO01 > QHBO01 > CF-82. The sequence goes on from VBJP01000091.1 coordinate 618, forward strand.
GGAAGCGCTCGTCGATCTCGTCGTTGAGCACGCCCAGTGAGCGGAGCTCGTTCGAGAAGAGGCCCATCGGGTCATGCTGCTTGAGCGACTCGACCTCGGCGGGGTCACGGTAGCGCCGCTGGTCGTCATCGGACGAATGGCTCGTCAGCCGCACCACGCGGGCTTCGATCAGCGTGGGTCCGCCGCCGGTTCGGGCGCGTTCATGTGCCTCGCGACCCGCTGCATAACAGGCGAGAACGTCGCCGCCGTCGACGGTCACCCCCGGGAAGCCATAGCCGGCGGCCCGTGCGGCGACCGACAACCCCCCGACCTGCTTCGCCAGCGGCACGCTGATGGCGTAGCCGTTGTTCTCGCACACGAAGATGACCGGCAGCTTGTGGACGCCCGCGAAGTTCATCGCCTCGTGCACCTCGCCCTGGTTTGCGGTTCCCTCGCCGAAGTACGTGATCGCCACCACGTCGTCGCCGCGCACCCACGCTCCCATGGCGATCCCCACCGCGTGGAGGACCTGGGTCCCCACTGGTGAGCTGACGCTGACGATGTTGTACCCCGCGCCACCGTAGTGGCCGGGCATCTGGCGGCCGGCGGAGCTCACGTCATCGGCCTTGGCGAGGTGCGCGGTGATGATGTCCTCGGCGGTCATGCCGAACGTCATGGTTGCGGCAATGGACCGATAGAAGGGCGCCATCCAATCCTGGTTGCGCCGCATCGGCCAGGTGACCCCCACCTGCGCCCCTTCGTGGCCCTGCCCCGAGATGATGAAAGCGATCTTGCCCGCGCGCTGCATGAGCCACATCCGCTCGTCCACGGCACGCGCCAGGAGCATCTGGCGGTACATCGCCAGCACCTCGTCATCGGAGAGGCCCAACTCCCGATGTCGCGGCGTGGCGGCAAGCTTGGCGTTCATGCGTCTCCTCTCCCCGTCAAACGTGGATCGCCGCGCCGTCGACCGCCAGGGCGGCCTCGGCGAGGACTTCGGTCAGGGTCGGATGGGCGTGCACGCTCATCGCGATCTCGCCCGTGGTGGCCTCGACGAGCCTGGCCAGCGTCGGCTCGGCCAACAGGTCGCCGGCGTGTGGACCGATGAGGTGCGCGCCAAGGAGCTCGCCGGTCTGTGCATCGGCCACCATCTTCGCAAACCCGTCGATCTCACCAACGATGGTCGCCTTGCCCAGTGCCCGGAAGGGGAAGCTGCCGACCTTGACCTCGCGACCCTTGTCACGCGCCTCCTGCTCGGTGAAGCCAAGCGAGGCGACCTGCGGGCGGCAGAAGGTGACGCGCGGCATGAGGTCCATGCGGATCGGCTCGGGATCGTGGCCGGCGATGGTCTCGACCGCCACCACCGACTCGTGGCTGGCGACGTGCGCGAGCGCGAAGCCCGGAACGATGTCGCCGATCGCGTACAGATGTGGCGCGCCCGTCCGCAGGTGGTCGTCGACGATCACGAAGCCGCGGTCCACCTTCACGCCCTGGATCTGCTCCAACCCGATGCCTTCGGTCAGCGGTCGCCGCCCGACGGCAACCAGGATCAGCTCGCTGCCCGCCTCGGTTCGCTTCTCCCCCTCGCGCGCGGCGATGGTGAAGGTAAGTCCCTCCTTGGTGCGCTTGATCGTCTCCGGATCGATGGTGGACGCGGTATGCGCGGTGATTCCGCGCTTGCGGAAGAGGCGCGCCAGCTCCTTGCTCACGTCTGGGTCTTCGAGCGGGACGATGCGATCCAGGAACTCGACCAGGGTCACCTCGGCGCCGAAGTCGCGGTAGAGGCTGGCCCATTCGACCCCGATAGCGCCGGCGCCAACAATCGTGACCGAGCGCGGGGCGGTCGTCCGGGTGAGTGCCTCGTCGGAAGCGATGATCCGCTCGCCGTCGAGGTCCAGACCGGGCAGCGAGCGTGGCGCGGAGCCGGTCGCCAGGATCAGGTCGGTCGCGGAGGCGTCGAGGTCACCGGACTCGCCGCCGGAGACGTGGACGCTGGTCGGCGAGGCGAGCACCCCGTTCCCGTGGATGACGGTCACGGCGTTCTTCTTGAGGAGGAACTCGACGCCGCGCACGTGCTTGTCGACCACCGCATCCTTGCGCTTGGCGAGGGCTCCGTAGTCAAGGCCCACCCCATCGGATCCGGTGAGCCCGAACTCGGCCCCCTGCTCGCTGACCCGGTGCAGCAGGTCAGCCGTCTCGAGCAGCGCTTTGGACGGGATGCAGCCCCGGTTCAGGCAGGTTCCGCCCAACTTGTCGCGCTCCACCAATCCGACCTTCATGCCGAGCTGCGCAGCACGAATCGCGCCGACGTAGCTCATCCCGCCGCCCAGGATGAGCAGGTCGAACGTCTGCACCTGGCTCATGACGCCGGCTGTGGCCGCGCCAGGTCGCGTCCTTCATGGGTGGCCAGGGTCGTCCGCCACTCCGGGGGCACCGGCATCGGTCTCGACTCCGCGTAGTCGTAGGCGACCAGGACCGATGTGGCGCGGGCCACCTCGTGGTCGTCCTCACCGGCTGTGAGCCGATGCGACATGCCAAGGCTGGTGGTGCCAATCCAATCGACGCGCGACCCGATGTCGACGGACTCCCCAAAGAAGATTGGCGTGACGTAGTCGACCTGGATCATGGCCAGGATCATGGGCATCTCCCCGACCGGCGAAAAACCAAGGACGTCGCGCAGGTATCGGATCCGTCCGTGCTCGACGTAGCTGGTGGTGACGGCGTTGTTCACGTGTCCGAAGGTGTCCAGATCGCGGAATCGCACCTCCACGCGGGTGCGATGGCGGAACTCATCGGTCACGGACCATCGATTCTAGCCGGACCCATGGCGGCTGCGGGCGACAGCTCTTAGAGCGCCAGGGCGATGCGGGAGATCAGCGCCGCGAGGAGGGTGGTGCGCGGGACGACGCTCGAGAGGTCGAGCCACTCATCCTCGGAGTGATCGTCGCCGCCGACCGGGCCGAGGCCGTCGAGAGTCGGGAGACCAGCCGCGGAGGTGGTGTTCGCGTCGCTTGCGCCGCCGGTCGCGGCGTCGTGGAGCTCGAAGCCGAGCTCGGCGGCGATCGATTCCGCGAGCCGCGCGAGCCGCTTGGTGGCCTGAGAAGCCTCCATCGGCCGGTGCATGGCTGCCTCGCGAAGGTCGGCGATCACGCCGCGGACCGCTGGCGAGGCAACGATGGCGGTCACGGCGGACCGGGCCTGGTCGAAGGTCTGAGCAGTCGCGCCACGGAGGTCGACCTCAAGCCGGCACTCGGCGGCGATGACGTTTGGTCGCGTCCCGCCGGCGATCACGCCCGCATTGACGGTGACGCCCTCCCATTTGCCGTTGAGGGCGTGGAGCTGCTCGACCGCTCGCGCCGCCGCCAGGATTGCGTTCCGTCCTTTCTCCGGTTCGACGCCAGCGTGCGCTGCGCGGCCATGGAACTCGATGACCAGGTCCGCGACCCCTTTCCGGGCGCTGACGATATCCCCGTTGGCGCGGGCGCACTCGAGGACGAGGGCGGCGTCGTGCTCCGCGGCGAGGGCGCGGATATGGTGGCCTGAGGACGGCGAGCCGATCTCCTCATCCGGATTGGCCACGAAGGTGATTGCTGGTGTCCCGCCGGTGTCCCGCAGGGCGCCGATGGCATGCAGCCCCGCCAGCAGGCCGCCCTTCATGTCGCTGGTTCCTGGACCGGTCGCGCGATCGCCGTTGCGCCGGAACGGCCGCTCGGCCGCTGTGCCGAGACCGAACACGGTGTCCATGTGCCCGATGAGCAGCAGACGCGGGCCCGTCCCCCCTAGCCGGCCAACTACCAGGTCGCCGAGCTGGGCCTCGCCATCGGCGGGCTCGTGCGCGATGCGCTGGACATCCGCTCCCAGGCGGGAAAGCTCGGCTTCGACATGCGTCGCGACGGCGTTGACGCCCTCTGGCGTGTACGACCCGCAGTCGATGTTGACGAGCTCCTCGAGCTCGGCGAGGTATCGGTCAAATCGCCTCGCCACGGCCTCGCGCAGCGTGCTCAGGGAGGGGGAGCCGGGCTGGGGGCTGGGCATCGGCGCGTGAGTATACTCGCGGCCATGCCGAGCCAGCCGCGGGCGCGACCGGAGGCTGAGCTGCTCGAGTTAAGGGTGCTGGACGGGCCGAATCGCTTCTTCGTTAGGCCCGCCGTCAAGCTCGAATTCGAGGCCAAATCACCGGACGTCGCAGAGTCCGTGGCCGCCGCCGCTGGTGACCAGGTGCGCCGGCTGTACGAAGGGATCGGCCTCCCCGCGCCGCGCCTGACCGACCGGACCTCCGTGGACAGGATGCGGGCGCTGGTTGCCTACCCGTGGCGCCGGCGGACGATCTCCCAGGCGATCGGGTCGGCCGCCGCCAGAATCGCACTGGGCAGGAGCGGGATCCGCCGCGAGCTCAAGGCGCTGCGGGCGCTGGCCCTTGGGCCGCTTGCATCGGTGCCATCGCCGAGGATTCCCCTGGTGGCGATTACCGGGACGAACGGGAAGAGCACCACGACGCGGCTGATTGCGCACATCGCATCGCAGGCCGGGGTCGTGACCGGAATGACCAACTCGGACGGGATCTACGTTCGGGGCGAGCTGGTCGAGGCGGGGGACTGGACCGGGTTCGGCGGGGCCGGCCGCATCCTGTCCGAGCCGGGCATGCGGCTGGCGGTGCTCGAGACGGCCCGTGGCGGGATCCTGCTGCGCGGCCTCGGCTATGACCACAACGATGTTGCGGTCGTGACCAACGTCAGCGCTGACCACCTGGGCCTGCAGGGGATCGACACGCTCGATGAGCTGGCGGAGGTGAAGGCCACGCTCGTCCGGGTCACGCGCCGCGAGGGCTGGGCCGTCCTGAACGCAGACGACCCACGGGTCTGGCGCATGCGTCAGGAAACGCGAGCGCACTGGTATCCGTTCACGACCGATGCCGAATCTCCGGCAATCCAGGCGTCGCTCGAGCGAGGTGGGCGCGCCGCCCTCCTGGACCGAGGCTGGATCACCATTCGGAAGCCCCGCAGCAAGCCGATTCGGCTGGCCCGCTCGTCCGAGCTGGCGGTGACGTTCGCCGGCCTCTCACGCGTGAATGTCGCCAACGCGCTGGCCGCGGCTGCCGCGTGCGATGCCATCGGTCTCGAGCCGGAGCAGATCAGCGGGGGCCTCCGCTCGTTCGGGCGCGACCTTGATGCGAACCCAGGCCGGCTCAACCTGTTCGAGCGGCGCGGCGTGCTGGTGCTCATCGATTTTGCGCACAACGAGGCCGGGCTCGCCGGCTTGCTCGAGGTCTGCCGGGCACTGGTCGGACGGACGTCGCGCGATGACGGTCGCGGTCGGATCCGCCTTGGGCTTGGTACCGCGGGAGATCGGACCGACGAGATGCTGCGCAACATGGGCGAGCTCGCCGGTCGGGGCGCTGACGAGGTCGTCATCGCGGAAAAACGGCACTACTTGCGCGGACGCGGACTCGAGGAGATGAACGACCTCTTTCGCGAGGGAGTGGCCCGTGGGGGGTTCGATGGCGAGGTCATTGCCTATCCCACCGAGCTCGAAACCCTGAAGGCGTTACTGCGTCGATCCCAGTCCGCTGACATCGCCGCCGTCATGACCCATGTCGAACGCGCCGAGGTCTTTGCCTGGCTTCAGGAGCGCGGCTTCAAGCCCGTCACGGTCGAACGCGTCCGGGAGCTCGTCCGCCGCCCGTAGGGCCATCCCGTGGGTTGATTGACCGCGCATGTCGCCCGTAGAACTAGCGGTGCTGCAATAGGCTCGTCGTCGCCAGAACATGCGCGTCTGACCCCACCAGGTGCTGGCGACGATCAGAATCTGGCCAAAGCAGGCGGTTGCGGTGCGGCCGTTCTATGGCGGGGGGTCAGCCCGGGCCGAGGGGCTGCATCGGTCCGTCACGTGAGGCGTCCGCGCCGTCCGCGCTCGAGGCGCCGTGCTGGCGGCGCTGGAGCTCCTTCCAGACTTCGTTCGCGTAGTCGACGCAAACGACGACGAGATCTCCCGACTGACCGATGTCCAGCGCGTGACGCGTGGCCTCCATCTCATCGAGGAGCGTCTCGACCTCCTGGCAGCGAGCGCCATCCGCCATCGCCTCCCGAATCCCTTCGACGACCAGCTCAGCGATCGCGCCGCGCTTGCGGCCCCGCGGATTGCGGTCTTCGCGCACCACGATGTGGTCGAAGTAGCGCGCCGCGATGCGGCCCAGCTCGCGGATGTCGTCATCGCGCCTGTCGCCGGCTGTTGCCATCACCCCGATACGACGTCCGGTCACCAGCGGCTGTGCACCCCCCGGCGAAGGCTGGGCAAGGCGCTCCACGAACTCGCCCAGCGCCAGCACCGCCGGGGGGTTGTGCGCGTAGTCGACGAGCACCCGGAAGCCGTCGAGATCCATGATGTTGAGGCGCCCTGGGGCCATGTAATAGCTGGTGGTAAACGTCCGGAGCCCCTGCCGGATGTCGTGGAGATGCGCCCCCGAGGCCCACGCCGCTCCGGCCGCGGCCAGCGCGTTCTGCACGTTCATCCGCGCGCGACCCTCGAAGGTGGCGGGGATCAGGTGCGTCCAGACCAGCGGCATCGACTTGCCGCCCTGGCGCAGCACGATCATTTCGCCGTTGCGCCCGTTCTCCACGGTCACGGAACGTCGACCACGCGACGCCTGCCGCTTCAGCACCTCGTGGTTCGGATCCATCGAGAAGTAGATGACGGAGCCGGAGCAGTGCCGGCCCATCGGCGCCACATACAGATCGTCGGCATTGAGCACCGCAGTTCCGGAACGTGGCACCGCTTCCACGATCACCTGCTTTACCGCAGCCAGCTGGCGCATCGAGGTGATGCCGCCCAGGCCCAGGTGGTCGCCGGTGACGTTCAGGACCACCGCCACGTCGTTGCGCTGGTAGCCGAGCCCCTCGCGGAGAATCCCGCCACGCGCGACCTCGAAGACGGCGAAGTCGACCATCGGGTTCTGGAGCACGGTCGACGCCGAACGCGGCCCGCTCATGTCGCCGCGCCGGATGAGCCGCCCATCGACGAAGATCCCATCGGTGGAGGTCAGGCCCACCTTGCGGCCCATGCCCTTGAGGATGTGAGTCACCATCCGCGCGGTCGTCGTCTTGCCGTTGCTACCGGTGATCGACACGATGGGGATCCGCGATGGGGTGGCGGGCGG
>VBJP01000086.1:0-12379 GCA_005880165.1 Chloroflexota bacterium
ATCGCCGCCCGGAGCGGGGGTGAGGCTGACGCGGATGGTGTCCCCGATGCCGCGCTGCAGCAGGATCGCGAGGCCGGCGGTGCTGGAGATGATGCCGCGCGTGCCGAGCCCTGCCTCGGTCAGTCCCAGGTGGAGGGGATAGTCGCAGCGATTGGCCAGGCGGTCGTACACCTCGACCAGGTCCTGCACGCCGCTCACCTTTGCCGAGAGGATGATGGCGTCGTGCGCCTGGCCGGTCTCCTCGGCCAGCTGCGCGGAGCGCAGCGCGGAGGCGACCATGGCCTCGATCATGACCTCGCGGCTTTCCTTCGGTTCGGGCAGGGCCGCGTTGGTATCCATCATGGCGGTCAGCAGCTGCTGGTCGAGCGAGCCCCAGTTGACGCCGATGCGCACGGGCTTGCGGTTGGCAAGGGCCACTTCGATGATCTGTTGGAAGTTGGCGTCCTTGTGCCGACCACCGACATTGCCGGGGTTGATCCGATATTTCGCGAGCGCCTGGGCGCAGGCGGGGTACTTGGTGAGGAGCAGATGCCCGTTGTAGTGGAAGTCGCCGATGATGGGCACGTCCACCCCCAGCCGGTCGAGCTTCTCGCGGATGACCGGCACCGCCTGGGCCGCCTCGTCGTTGTTGACCGTGATCCGAACCAGCTCCGATCCGGCATGCGCCAGCTGCGCGACCTGCAGGGCAGTGGCGTCGGGGTCGGCGGTGTCGGTGTTCGTCATCGACTGGACCACGATCGGGTGATCGCCTCCGACCGGCACGTCGCCGACGAGCACGGTCGTGGTGCGGCGGCGTGCGGAGCTCGGCATTTCGATCAGATGGTATCCACGATCGACTGGGCACGCCACGTGCAGGCTCTCCGCTGGGTACCTTGGACAGCGTGGTGGCCATGACAGCGGATGTACCCGACCCATCAACGTATGAGGGCTCTGCCGCCGTCTGGATCGTCGAGGACGAGCTGCCGTCAGCCGCGCTGGCCGCCGACCTGTGTGCGCTGAATGGGACGCTCGCCTACGTCTACCGGGACGCGCAGCTATTCCTGGATGCCCTCCGCTCCGAGGCGCGGCCCGCTGTCCTCGTGCTCGACTGGCGCCTCGAGCGTGGCCTTGCGGCTCCGCTCTTCATGGCGGCTCGCCACCGAGAGCCCACGCTGCCGGTCGTCTTCTGGACCGGCACGGCCGCTGATGCCCTGCCCCAGATGATCCAGCAGGATCCACGGGCGCGAGTGGTCGACAAGGCGAATGGAACGGTGGCCTTCGAGGGTGCCCTGCGCTGGGCACTCGACCTGGCGGGCATCGCGCCGCCTGCCGCTGGCAGCCCGCGAGTATCTCGCTGACCCGGCGGGCGTCGCGTGACCCGCGCCGGGCCGTCCGCTTCGACGACTCTGCTAGGCTGAAATTGCGATGACCACGACCGTTCCCCCCGTGCCCAAGACCCGCCAACCCAAGACCAAACAGGTCCCCCGCAAGGTCCTGATCGTTGGCTCCGGCCCCGCCGGGCTGACCGCCGCCCTGTACGCAGCCCGCGCCAAGCTCGAGCCATTGGTGATCGCCGGCTACACCCCCCTCGGTCAGTTGATGATCACCACCGATGTCGAGAACTACCCAGGCTTTCCGGGCGGGATCCTGGGCCCCGAGCTGATGGCGCTCTTTCGGGAGCAGGCTGAGCGCTTCGGGACGGAGATCATCGACAAGGACGCCACCAAGGTCGACTTCTCGTCGCGGCCGTTGCGCGTCTGGGTCGGCTCCGACGAGTACACCGCCGATTCGGTGATCGTCGCCACGGGCGCCTCGGCGCTCTGGCTGGGGCTCTCCTCCGAGGAGCATTTCCGGGGGCGCGGCGTCAGCGCCTGCGCCACGTGCGACGGCTTCTTCTTCCGTGATCGCGAGATCGCAGTGGTGGGTGGTGGCGACACGGCGCTCGAGGAGGCGCTCTTCCTGACGCGCTTCGCCTCGAAGGTAACGATGCTCGTGCGCCGCGACCAGTTCCGCGGCAGCAAGATCATGCAGGACCGAGCCCTCGCTCACCCCAAGATCGACGTGCGCTGGAACCAGGAGGTGATGGAGGTTCTCGGCGACGCGACGGTGCACTCGCTGCGTGTCCGCGACACGAGCACCGGAAAGGACTCGAACCTCGACGTGCAGGGCATGTTCGTGGCAATCGGCTACAGGCCCAACACCGAGCTGTTCATCGGTCAGCTGGAGTCTGATGAGCGTGGCTATCTCAAGGTGGTCGATGAGACCGGTTCGCGCATAGAGGGCGTCTTCGTGGCTGGGGACGTCCACGACCATCGATACCGCCAGGCGGTGACCGCGGCGGGTGACGGCTGCAAGGCCGCCATCGACGCCGAGCGCTGGCTCGAATCGGTTGGGGAGATCCAGGCGCAGACCGCCACCAATTGGTAGCTGAGACCGATGGCGCCGCCCCGCCGGACGGCGCGCCGAGCGTTAGCTAGCCGCTGAGCAGCTGAGCCGCCAAGTCCGGGTCGATGCGCCCGACCTGGGCCATGTGCTCCAGCGTGGTTCGCCAGCGAGCGTCGGCGGCCACGGCGGCCGTCATTTCCCGCCGAGCCGTCTCCACGTCGCCACGCTTCGCCAGCTCCACGGCGGTCCAGAAGGCGAGCTCCCAGAACTCGGGCGCCCGGCGACGGGCCTGCGCGTAGCGCTCGGCCTCGCTGACGCCCGCCTTGGCGGCGTCGCCCTCCTCGTCGAGCAGCGCCTGCGCCTCCCACAGGTTCACCAGGCGACGCAGCTCGGGCACCGGCTGGTCGTGATCCTCCACGCGCAGGTCCATGTTCAGCGCCCGCCAGCGGGTCGGCCGCAGCTCGCCGTCGACGATCACGATCGCCGCGCTCTGCCGGCCGCGCACGTCGCCACCCTGCCCCTCGGCGGCCTCCAGTGCTCGGAGCAGGCGCTCGCTGAACGGGAGCTTCTCGGCGAGCGCCGCCTCGTAGGCGGGAGCCATCGCACGCCACACCTCGTCGCGCTCCAGGAGGTTGCCCTGGACGGTGAAGCCATCGCGCACCAGGTGCCCTGCGGCCGGAACACAGGCACTGCCGGTGTAGGCAGCCCCGCGGCCCTTCGCGTCGACCACTCCCACCTGGCGCTGCTCTGGCGTCTCGTCGCCGGCGACCAGCGCGGCGACGACCTTCTCGGCGCTCCAGCCGTTGCGCAGCATCTCGAGCCCAATCGGTCCAAAGCCGACGTTGACGAAGGCCTGGGTGGCGATGGCGCCGACGCCGGCCTCGAGCCAGGGCACGATCGGCCCGACGGTGTAGGCATGCGATTGGACGGCGACGCCGTAGCGACCGGTGAGCGGGTCGCGAGCCACGATGCTGTACGTCATGCGCGCAGCCTAGCCGCTCGGCCTCCCCGTACGGTGCCGCTGGGCCGGGGTTGGGCGGAAAGACGGGCGGGGGTACACTCGAAGCCCACCACGCCGACCCGACGACCGTCGGGAAGCTGCCTCGACGGGCCGAGCCGGCGGCAATTCGAGGAGGTGCCTGTGCGCGCGTTCATCGTGGAGCTCCAGAACCGTCCTGGCGGCCTCGCCGCCCTCGCCGAAGCGATCGCCGAACGGGGCATCAACATCACGAATCTGGCCGGTGTGACCTGTGGCGGCAGCGGCTCCGTCGGCCTTCTGACCAATGACGAGGCGAGCACCAAGACGGTGCTCGATGCGGGGTCGTTCAGCTACCGCCAGATCGACCTCATTTCGGCCGCTCTCGAGGACAAGCCAGGGACGCTCGGCGCGGCCGCTCGGCGGCTCGCCGACGCGGGCGTCAACATCGAGCTCCTCCTGCCCACCGGTATGGAGGGAGGCAAGTTCAGCGTCGCCTTCGGCGTCGACAACGCCGCTGCAGCCCAGCAGGCCCTGGGCGAGCTCGCGACCGTATCCCGCTGACGGGTCAGCCCGCGCGGCCGAGCGCCGCGCGGGCCACTTCCGGCACGTCGGTCACGAACCCCCACAGGCCCGTCGCAGCGAGGTGCTGCATGCGTTGAGGGTCATTGACGACATAGCACCCCAGGCGAATCCCGTATGCGTTGGCCTGCGCGATGAGCGGCATCGGATCCAGGCCCAGGTCTCCTTCCCAGGGGTGCACGCCCTGGTGCCGATGCTCGACGGCCCACGGCAGCACGCGCTCAACCTTGTCGAAGGGAACGAGCAGGAGTCCGGTCGGCAACGTCGCGTCAAGCTCGCGCACGCGTTCGATCGCCCGCTCCTCGAAGCTGATCACGGTCGCCAATCCGGATCGCAGGACAGCTGAATCGCGGAGCGCAGCGACGGTGGCATCCGCCGCGCCCCTCGCCTTGAGCTCTACTACCAGGCCCACGCCATCGGGCATCCAATCGAGGACCTCAGGGAGGGTCGGGATCTGAAGTCCCTGCCCGCGGTACGGAAATGCACCCTCATCGGCCTGGAAGCGGTAGCCGGCGTCGGCCGTGCGAATGGCGTCCATTGGCATGTCCGCGATCGCGCCGCTCAGGTCCGTGGTCCGCTCGAGCGTGGGGTCGTGGATCACGGCCAGCTGACCGTCAGCGGTGAGATGCACGTCGAGCTCGATCGCGTCGGCCCCCTGTTCCGCCGCCAGCTCGAAGGAGGGGAGCGTGTTCTCGGGGCGATGCGTGGAAGCGCCGCGATGGCCGACGATCAGCGTCATCGCGGGAGCTCACCAGGCGGCACGATGGCCGGTTCAAGCGTGGCTTCCTCGGCAAGGCGGCCCTCCGCAGGACGGGTCACTCCCTCTGGCACGCCGCGCACAATGAGGTACCCGGTCACCATCAGCGCCAGCAGGCTCAGGATCGCCAGCTGGTACGCCAGCGTGCCCAGGCGAGGCTGGAGGAGGAAGACCATCCCGCCGTAGAGCACCGGACCGATGACAGCGGAGAGCTTTCCGGCCAGGCCGTAAAGTCCGAACATCTCGCCGACCAGCGCGGGTGGCGCCAGCCGGATAAGCAGAAGGCGGTCCGTCACCGCAACGCCGCCGAGGCCGGAGCCGAGAATCGCACCGGCGATGAGGAACGGCACCTTCTCGACCACCAGCCCGATGATCAGCAGGCCCACCGACCAGGAGATGAGCACCGCCAGCAGCGTGCGCCGCGGACCGATGCGATCGACCAGCCAACCCCAGCCGAACGAGGCGAGCACCGCGACCACGGTGAGCGTGATGAGGACGTAGCGGGCCTCACTCGCCTTGAAGTGCACCGCGTTGATGGCGAACAGGCTCATCACCGCGATGGCCGTGTTGATCGGGTCGGTATAGAAAAAGCGTCCCACGATGAAGCGCAGGAGACCGGGTGACTGCCGAGTGTGCTCGATGGTCCGGGCCAGCTGGCTCCAGGAGCCCAACGCCTCCGCGAGGCGGAATGGAGCGCGCTGGCGTGGCAGCTCGCGAACGATGGCGAAGATCGGGATCGCGAAGAGCGCGAAGAGTGAGCCCACCAGGACGAAGCTCAGCGCCGTCGAGTCTCCGCTGGCGTTTTCGGTGAGCCCGTAGAGCAGGCCCGCGACGATCGTTCCGAGGTACCCCAGCGCCACGCCCACTCCCGACAGCCGCCCGCGCGTTTCGGGGCGCGCCACGTCGGGCAGGATCGCGTCGTAGTAGATCAGAGCGGCCTGGTAGCCGAAGTTGGCGATCGCGAAAAAGATGAGCCCGGCCCAGATCCCCACCAGACCGATGAGCAGGGTCGGGGCGATGCACATCGCGGTGAAGACGAGCAGGTAGGCCTTGCGGACGCCGGTTCGATCGCTCATCGCACCCAGCGGCGGCGAGACGATGGCATTCAAAAGGACGGACAGGCTCGCGGCCAGCGTGAAGGCCAGCGTCCCGGCCCCTTCTCCCAGGAAGCGGACCGCCCACGGCCCCATCGCGAAGCTGACGATCGCGAAGCTGTAGATCGTGTTCGCGAAGTCGTAGAGCGCCCACGAGAGGCCCTCGACGGAGCTTCCGGACCGGGTGAGGCCGCCCAGCCCGCGCCACCAGCTGGCCGGTGCGAGGGCGGTCACGCGCGCGGCTCGGGCTGCGTCACGCGGCGATGATAGCGAGGCGTTGACGGGCGATGAGGGCGACGAGCGTGCTCAGCCCTGCTGCAGGTGAGCCCCGAGCACCACGGTGATGGCTTGAGCAACCGGAGCGGGATCGAAGGCCGGACCCCGCTCGGCCTGGTAGGCGATGGCTCCGTGGAGAAGCATGCCGGTCGCCAGGCTCACGCCTTCCACGTTGAGGTCAGGAGACGCCTCCCCACGGGCGATTGCCTCGCGGATGAACATCGCCGCGAACCCGCGCTCCTGGTCGAACATGCGTTGGAGCAGGTCCCGCACGCGAGGGTTGCGGTCCGCCTCCGCCCAGGCGTGAACGACGATCGCGCCCCAGCTCTCCTCCTCCAGGGAGCTGACGAAGACGCTGATAGCCGCTTCCAGGCGTGCGCGCGGGTCGGGGATGCTGGCCAGCGTGCGGGCCAGCTCGTCCAGCTTCGCCTCTGTCTGCTGGCTGCAGACGGCGAGGAAGAGCTCTTCCTTGGACGGGAAGTAGCGGTAGATGAGGCCCACGCTGACACCAGCCTCGGCCGCGATGGCAGGCACGCTCGCGCGGAACCCCGACGCGGCGAAGGCCCGACCGGCGCCCTCCAGGATGCGCTCGCGGACGGCGGCCGCGTGCGCAGCCGGGGTCTCGCGCGGCGCCTGGGTCGGCATGGGTTGCGCGGTCACGCAGCCCGTCCCCCTATGAACATCCATTCATTCTGGCCTTGACAGGCCGGTTCCGCAAGCCCTAGAGTCCTTCAATCCACTGAACGATCATTCATTACGACGGGAGCAACCGATGCGCAGGCGACTGCGGTCCTCGTGGCGTTCTTGACGCGCAGGACAGATGACGATCGGACCACGCCGACCAATGGTCCCAGGACCACAGAGCCCCTCAGCGGACCTCTGGCACCTGCCGGGGCTTTCATCGCATCCGGGCCGCCGAGCGGCGATTGGCCCCGGCCAATACTGGAACCGCATCCGACCGGGCTCTTCGCGGCGATCGGTCGCTTCGACTACCGCTACCGCCGCCTCCTTCCGATGCTTGGCCTGGGGCTGGTCATCGGTCTCAATGTCTGGGCCGGAGTAGGTGGTGGCAAGCTCATCCAGGGTGGCTGGTTCATCCCCGGATCGGAGGAGCAGCAGGAAGCCACTCTCATCGCGCAGCGCTTCGGACAGCAGCCGACCACCATGCTGGTCATCTATCACGATCCGGACGGCAATGCCGCCTCGGACGCGTTCCAGGCCAAGGTCAAGGCCAGCCTCGTCGACGTCCTGAAGGATCCGGTGGCGGATGGGCTGGTCACCTACGCGGACACCCACAGCCCGCAGCTATTGAGCCGCAATGGGACCGAGACCCTGGCCGTCATCAAGCTGACCAAGCCCATCGAGGATTCGGTCGAGGACGCCGGCCGCCTCGCCGCCAAGGTCCATCCGCCGCAGGGCGTGCCGACGCAGATCACCGGCATCCCGCAGGTCTACAAGGAGTTCAACGCCAAGATTGAGCACGACCTGGTCCAGGCAGAAACGATCAGCCTGCCCATCGCCCTGTTGATCCTGCTGGCCGTGTTCGGGACACTCGTGGCGGCTGGCCTGCCGCTGCTGATGGCCGCTCTGGCGCTGCCGAGTACCTTCGCGGTGATCTCAATCCTCGCCAACGTGACGGACATGAGCGTCTTTGTCACAAACCTGGCGAGCATGATCGGCCTGGCGCTGGCGATCGACTACTCGCTGTTCATGGTCAGCCGCTTCCGCGAGGAGCTGCGCCACCACTCGGTGGAGATCGCCATCGAACGCATGATGGGCAGCGTGGGACGGGCGGTCGCGGTCTCCGGGGTGGCCGTGGCCATCGGTCTCTCCTCGCTCATTGTCTTCGAGGCGTCGGCCCTGCGCTCGATGGGCTACGCGGGGATCATCACCGTCGTCTCGACCCTCATCTTCGCGCTGACCGTGCTGCCCGCCATGCTGGCCATGCTCGGCCCGCGGGTGAACCGCTTCCGCGTCCCGCTCCCGCGCCGCCTGCGGCTCATCGAGGACGACACCGCCGCCGCGGACCGGCGCCAGGGGCACGGGCTGTGGGCCTGGATCGCCGCTCGCGTCATGCGGCGGCCGCTCCTGATTGCGGGCCCGATCCTGGCCCTCCTCCTCCTGGCCGGAGCGCCATTCCTCTCCCTGCAGCTGTCGACCGGCCAGAACATCACCGACCTGCCTGACACCCCGGCCCGCGCAGGCTTCATGACGCTAGCCAATGACTTCCCCGGCGGCCAAAGCGACCCCATCGCGGTGGCCGTCACCTGGTCGGGATCGAACCTGGACGGCGGCCTGGACACCGGGCGCCAGGCCTCGCTGTCGGACTACATCGGCCGCGTCATGAATCTCAAGGGGGTGACCGACGTGCTCTCGGCGCTGACCCCGCCCCCAGCTGTCCCGGCCGCCCAGTACTCTGCTCTGCTCGCGATTCCGGCCGGTCAGCGGCCCGCCGAGGCGGCGGGGATGAGCACCTATCTCAGGGATTGGATCGGGGGTGACACCACCAGGGTGATCGTGTATTCGAAGCTGCTGCCCGACTCGGATGCAGGACGCGAGCTCGTCACCCAGGTCCGCGGTCTGGCCGCGCCGGCAGGATCGCAGGTCCTCACCGGTGGGCTGCCCTCGCGGTCCGCGGATTTCATGGCCAGCTTCCGGAGCTCGGTGCCGGTCGCGGTGCTGATCGTGGTGGTCGTCACCGCCGGCGTGCTGTTCCTGACGTTCGGATCGGTCTTCCTGCCGATCAAGGCCGTGCTGATGAGCCTGATCAGCATCAGCGCCAGCTTCGGGGCCCTGGTCTGGCTCTTCCAGCAAGGACACCTCTCCGGCCTGCTCGGCTTTGAGCCCTCTGGGGCAATCGGCGCCTGGCTGCCAGTGATCATGTTCGCGATCCTGTTCGGCCTCTCGATGGACTACGAAGTGCTCCTCCTCTCGCGCATCCGCGAGCGCTACCTGGCGACCGGCAACAACACGCGCGCGGTGGCGGAGGGGATCGGGATCACAGGAGGCATCATCACCGGCGCCGCGCTGATCATGGTCGCGGTGTTCGCCGCGTTTGGGCTGTCGAGCATCCTCTTCATCAAGGCGCTCGGCATCATCCAGGCGCTGGCCGTCCTCATCGATGCGACGCTCGTGCGCGGGCTGCTGGTACCGGCCTTCATGCGGGTCATGGGGCGCGTGAACTGGTGGGCGCCGCGATGGGTGCAGCGCGCGGTCTCGCGGCTGGGGCTCTATGAGGACGCAGAGAGTGTCCGCCACACCCAGCCGCCGGCGGATGCGGTGCCGGCGAGGGGAGGGTTCGCCGCGTCGTGACGCAAGCGCTCTTCGCGGCGCAGTACCCTGCCGCGAGTGGCTGGCAAGAATCGCCTGGAAGAGCTGACGCGCCGGTGGCAGGCGCGCCATGACGCTCGTCGGCGTACGCAGGCTGAAGATGGCGTCTCGCGGGAGCCGGCCGATGCGGTCCGCGCGGCGCGGGCCGCGTCCGCATTTCCATTCCGGCGCATCTCGCCCGCCGACTATGTCGCGCGCCATGCTTCCGACATGGTCGCGTTCACCTACGACGACTACACCTACGCGGATGCCGCCCTCCAGGCCTGGCTTGACGAGGTCGGCCGCCTGCTGCGCGCGCGTTCCAACGAGCCTGACCGATGAGGAGCGGCTCTGCGCCGGCCTGGGCCGTCGAGCTCGCGCTGCGGGTATGCGCCGACGCTGGCGTTGCGCCGCCCGATGCGCTGCGCTGGCGCCGCGCGGACCGCGACCTCTCGACGGGATTGACGCGCCGCCACGCTGGATCGATCGCCGTCACCACGGGTTGGGACACCGATGACGCTCGGCACACGCTCCTGCATGAGCTCGCCCACTGGCTGACGGCGCAGGCCCCGCGTCGCCGGGGCTGGCGACGGCAGGCGGTCCATCACGGCCGCGAGTTCTACGCAACGGCCTTCGAGCTCCTTGCGCGGTATGCCCCAGATCCGGTCGCTGCCCTGCGGCGCGAAGCGGTGCGCTACCCGAACGCGCTGCGGCACGCGCGAGCGCTTGCTCTTCCGGGCACGGAGGCGCTCGTCCTGGAGCGACTGGTGGCGCGGCGGGCGAGCCGCCGGCCCCGCGCGGCATGGCGCGTCGTGGTGCCGGAGCATGCGATTCGGCTTGTCCGGGATGGCCGCTGGTACGTCTGCTCGACCTGCGGCCGGCGGCTCGTTGGTCGCGCGCTTCTTCGCGCAGCTCAACGCGGCTCGCGCGACCGACACACGCTCTGGACACGCGAGCCCATCGAGGCGACCGCTTAGCTCAGGATCGCGCCAGGCTGACGGCTTCGGCGAGGGCGTGCATCGCCTCCACCGTTGACGGGACACACGCCGCAATGACGTGGCCGACGCCCGCCTCGCGATAACCGCCCAGCCCCGCGGCGATCTCCGCGGCCGATCCTCGAAGCGCGTGCGTCGGTTGTTCGTCAGGCGTGGTAACAAGCTCCGGGAAGACGACGTTGACGCCAATCGTGATCTCCAGCGTCGTTGGCTCCCGGCCCGCCGCCGCGAGCGCCTCGCGGAGAGGAGCGACCCGAGGCTCGATCTCGGACACGTCCCCGAACCAGGCGGCGTTCCACATGTCGGCATGCTCAACGGTCAGCCGGAGCATGCGAGGCCGCCGGCCCGCGGTCAGGATGGGCGGACCGGACGGTCGCGGCCCGACGGGGAGCAGGAGGGCGCCATCGGCCTGGTGATAGCGACCGTGGAAGTCGGCGCGGCCCTCTCGAAGGAGCGGCAGGACGATCCTGAGCGCCTCCTCGAAGCGCCCCACCCGGTGATCGAACGGGATGCCGAAGGCATCGAACTCCGGCTCGTGCCAGCCGGCACCCAGCCCCAGGATCAGGCGTCCGCCGCTGATCTCGTCGACCGTCACGGCCATCTTGGCCAGGACCGCCGGGTTGCGGAATGGCATCGCCATCACGATGGTGCCGATCTCCACCCGAGCGGTGTCGGCGGCCAGCGCGGCAAGGACCGACCACGCCTCGTAGATGCCGCTGGTTGGCTCGGGCGGGAAGCGGAACAGCAGGTGGTCGTAAACCCAGATCGAGTCGAGGCCGGCTGCCTCGGCCGCCTGCCCAATCTCCCGCAGCTCCCCGTAGGAGGCGGTCCGCCCGGACAGCTCACGCTCGCTGATGGGCATCACCGCGCCGACCTTCACGCAGCCATGCTAGCGGGGCCATTCGCCGCATCGGCATCGGTCTACCGTAGGCTGGCGTGATGGCTGACCGGGCCCTCCCCCTCGCGGGCGTGCGCGTGCTCGACTGCAGCCGCGTGCTCGCCGGACCCTTCGCCACCATGGTGCTCGCCGACCTGGGAGCTGATGTCGTCAAGCTCGAGCCGCCCGCCGGCGACGAAAGCCGCGACTGGGGACCGCCGTTCTGGGGCGATCCCGCGGAGCGGATCAGCGCCTACTTCGCAGTGGTCAACCGCAACAAGCGCTCAATCGTGGCGGACCTGCGGACCGATGGCGGTCGCGAGCTGCTGGACCTGCTCGCCTCCCGCTCGGACCTGTTGGTGCACAACGCACGGCCCGCGTCAGCGGAGCGCTTGGGCCTCGGTGCGGATCGCCTTGCTGAGCGGCATCCGGACCTGGTCGTGGCCGTGGTGGGCGGCTTCGCAATCGCCGGCGAGGGCGCCGAACGCCCGGCATATGACCTCCTCGCGCAGGCCGTGACCGGCCTCATGGCGGTCACCGGCGAGCCGTCAGGTGCGCCGATGAAGGTCGGAGTGGCGCTGCTTGACTTCGGGCTGCTGGCGGCCGAGCGGCGCGCGGGCAGGCTCGGGCAGGGATCGCGAATCGACGACGTGCGTGGCTCGCGGATCGACGTGGCGCTGGTGGAGGTTGGGGTTTCGAGCCTGATCAACGTGCTCGGCAACCTGGTTGCCACCGGTGAAGAGCCGATGCGCCACGGCAATGCCCACCCCAACATCGTGCCGTACGAGGTGTTCGCGACGGCCGATGGTCACGTGGCGATCGCGGTCGGCAATGATCGGCAGTTCGCGCGCCTCATCTCCACGCTGAATCTCGGTGCAGATGAGCGATTCGAGACCAACGCCGGGCGCGTCGCGCACCGAGCCGAGCTGATTACGATCCTCGCCGGTGCCATCGCTGCGCGAGGACGCGACGAGCTGGTCGGTGCGCTGATCGGTGCCGACGTGCCGGCCGGTCAGGTCAACCGGGTGAGCGAGGCGCTCGCCATGATGCAGGCGACGGCCGGTGACGCCTGGCTCCAGGAGGCCGGCCAGACCCGGCTGGCGCCGAACCCGATCTGGGTCAACCGCGAACGGCTGCCGGTGCGCGAAG
>VBJP01000086.1:12434-12640 GCA_005880165.1 Chloroflexota bacterium
TCGCGGTTGATACGGACTCGGCGCTCGACCGTAGACGTATCATCCGAAGCCTGGTGAGCGGCCTCACCGGGCTGTGGCGGTTCGTGCCCAACCGGCACCAAGGAGCGAACGCGTGCAGATCGCGGACGTGGAGGGGATCGGCGCTGCCCACGCCATCAGTCTCGATGACGCAGATGTCCATACCGATCTCGACCTGCTGACAGCGG
>VBJP01000316.1 GCA_005880165.1 Chloroflexota bacterium
AATCGACCTTCGCCCATTTCGCGTAGGTGGTCCGCACCCGAAGGGCCGCCCAGCCGGTGATGAGGATGCTCGGCAGCAGCACGAGCACGATGTAAAGCCCAAAGTTCATCTCGGTACTTCCACCTCCTGGAGGGAAGTTCGGCGAGTATAGCCCGCGGAGGATCGCGACCGGATGAGGCGCTAGTCGCCTGGGCCGTCGGCCCCCAGGAGGAGATGCTCGCGCTGGCCTCGCCGCCAGTCAGCGGCTGGCATGGCCGGTCGTCCTTCTGGCTGGACGACCTCCAGCTCGAGGGCACCCGAGCCCGCCGCGACGCGCGGCGGCTCTCCCGGCAGCACGGATCCGACCGGCACGCCACTGACGCCGGCGACGGGCCTCGCTCGCCGAATATGGAGTCGCCGCCCGTCGAGCGTCGTCCAGGCGCCGGGCCACGGCTGCAGGCCGCGCACCTGGCGATCGATCAGCTGCGCGGGCCGCCGCCAGTCGATCCTTCCGTCCTCGCGACGAAACGATGGCGCGACGGTCGCGGCCTGGTCGTCCTGCGGGATGGCGGCGAGGTCGCCATCGGACCAGCGCGCCAGCTCTACGGGGACTTGGTCGGCCGCCAGCTGCGCCAGTCGACGCTGCAGCTCGGGGGTCGTCTCGCGATCCTCCACGGGAGCTGGCCACTGGGCCACGATGGGGCCAGCGTCGAGCTCCGGAGTCATCACCATCAGGGTCACGCCGGCGACCGGGTCACCCGCCAGGATCGTGGCCGCCACCGGGGCGGCGCCCCGATGTCGCGGCAGCAGCGAGGGGTGAACGTTGAGCGGCACCCGAGCGGCCATCTCCAGGATCTCGCGCGGGACGAGCTGGCCATAGGCGGCGAGCAGCAGGCCATCCGGCGCGAAGTCGCGGATCATCGCGCGGCCTTCGTCGGAACGCAGCCGATCCGGGGTTGCGAGGTTGAGCTCGCGCGCGCGCGCCGCCTCGGCGACCGGCGAGGGTCGCGGCTTCAGACCTCGTCCCGCCGGACGGTCGCTCGGGGAGGCGGCGAAGCAGCGGAACGGCAAACGTCCCGGTTCCGAGAAAGGCGAGGCGGCCGATGCGCGCCACTAGATGCCGGCGGCCTGCTCTTCCTCCACGCCGCTCGGGTGCTCGCCGACGCGGACGAGCTCCTCGAGCGACTCGAGGTAGTCGATGTACAGCGCGCCGTTCAGATGGTCGATCTCGTGCTGCAGCGCGCGGGCCAGGAGCTCCCCGCCCTTGACGCGGAACTCCTTGCCGTGGCGATCCTGGGCCTTCACCGTAACCCTGGCCGCCCGCTTCACCTCTGCCACGAAACCGGGAATCGAGAGGCACCCCTCCCAGTCGAGAACCTCGCCAGAGGTCCGCACGACCTGCGGGTTCACGAGCTCGGTGACCTTCTCCTCCAGCTCGATCACGGCCACCCGCAGCGGCACGCCGACCTGGTTGGCCGCTAACCCGATGCCGGGCGCGTCGCGCATCGTGTCCACCAGGTCATCGAGCAGCCGGTGGAGCGAGGCGTCGAAGTGCGAGACCTTCTTCGTCTTCTCGCGAAGCACTGGCTCGTCGGCGGTCAGGATGCGGCGGATGCCCATCGCCGCATTGTACCGATGGCGCCCCGCCCCGGCGTGGCGGTCAGAGAAGCGACTCGGGATCGACGTCGATGGCCACCCCGGCCGGCACCCGAGCGAGGGCCTCGGCGCGCTGCTCCACGTCCGCGGCACGCAGCACGACCTGCACCCGCCAGCGTCCGGCTCGCCTGGCGACGTATGCGGGCAGCGGGCCGAAGACGTCGACGCCGGCCGTCCGAACCGCCTCCGCCGCAGCTGCGCCGCGCGTGTTAGCCCGACCTCGGTCAGGATCTGCGATGAGCAGGCGCGCGAGCACCCCGCTCGGCGGGTAGCCCAGCAGCCGTCGCCGAGCGAGCTCTTCGTCGGCGAATGCATCCAGGTCCAGCCGTGCTGCGGCTCGGATCGCGAAGTGATCGGGAGCGTACGTCTGGAAGACGACGCGCCCGGGGCGTGAGCCTCGGCCGGCGCGCCCGGCAACCTGCGCCAGCAGCTGGAACGTCCGCTCCGCGGCGCGATAGTCGGGCAGGTTGAGGGTCACGTCGGCGGCGATGACGGCGGCCAGCGTGACCGCCGGCAGGTCGAGCCCCTTCGCCACGAGCTGGGTGCCCACCAGCACGTCGGTGCGGCCGTCCCGGAAGTCATCG
>VBJP01000087.1 GCA_005880165.1 Chloroflexota bacterium
CGTGTTCGCCTACCACGGCTACCCCTGGCTGATCCATCGGCTTACCTATCGGCGCACGAATCACCGCAACCTGCATGTCCGCGGCTACAAGGAAGAGGGCACCACCACCACGCCGTTCGACATGGTCATGCTCAATGACCTCGACCGCTTCCATCTCGTGATCGACGTCATCGACCGTGTGCCTGGCCTCACGGATCGCGCCGGACACGTCCGCCAGGGGATGGAGGATCGCCGGCTGGCCTGCCGCGCCTACACCCGCGAGCACGGCGACGATCCGCCTGAGATCCGCGACTGGACCTGGCCGCACTGACGGCCGCGGATGCGGGTCCTCGTCCTCAACGCCGGTTCGAGCTCGCTGAAGGCGAGCGTCATCGACACCGCAAGCCACGCAACGCTGCGGGAGTCGATGATGAGCTGGCATTCGGACGCCAGCGCCGCCGCTAGCCGCAGGGAAGCAGCTACCTCACTTGTCGCGGACTCGACCAGAAGAACGGGCAGCATCCACGCTGTTGGATACCGGGTTGTCCACGGGGGAAGCGCCTTCACCGAACCGATTCGCGTCGCTGGCGGAGTGCTCGAACAGATCGAAGCGCTCGACGAGCTGGCCCCTCTCCACAATCACCTCGCGGTCGAAACCATCCGGGCCGCCACTCGCCTCCTGCCAAATGTCGACCACGTGGCCTGTTTCGACACGGCTTTCCATTCGGTCCTGGAGGAGGAGGCGTGGCGCTATCCGCTGCCTCGGGACTGGCAGGCGCGTTGGGGTATTCGGCGCTTTGGCTTTCATGGCCTGTCCGTGTCGTGGGCAGTCGAGCGGGCTGCGCTGCTCCTCGGTCGGCCGGTGGCCGACCTGGGCCTGGTCGTGGCCCATCTGGGGTCTGGATCGTCGGTGACCGCGGTCGCTGGAGGCAAGTCCGTGGCGACCTCGATGGGGTTCACGCCGCTCGAGGGGCTCATGATGGGCACCCGCTCGGGTTCCGTCGATCCGGGGATCCTGCTCCACGTCCTGCGCAACGGCATGACCGTGGGCCAGCTGGCGGGCGCACTGGAGCACCACTCAGGACTGCTGGCTGTGTCTGGCCGCACCGCAGATGTGGCGGAGCTTGAACGCGCCGCAGCCGACGGCGATGAGAAGGCCGCGCTGGCGCTCGCAATCTACGTTCGGCGGGCCGCGGAGGGTATCGGGGCCGCGGCAACCTCGCTTAAGAAATTGGACGCGCTCGTCTTCACTGGCGGGATCGGTGAGCACGCCGGCTCGGTTCGAACTGCCATCTGCGCGCGACTGCGCTTGCTCGGTATCCAGCCACCGCAACCGTCCCCGGGCGATGATGACCAAGTCGTCTCGGGTTCGGGCTCACGGGTCCACGTCATTCGCATCCGCGCGCGCGAGGATGTGGTGATCGCCCGCCAGACGGCTCGCCTGCTAGAAGTGGAGAGCTCCTGGACCCGCAGCTGAGAGCATCCCCAATCCCGTACGGTGATACCACCCACGCGCCCGGGCTGCACCGTCCGGCAGTCCTGGGTGCCAGGCGCGGCGATCGGCTTACGACTCAGCGGATCCGACTACTCCGGAGGCAGCTCTCGGTAGACGAGATCCACGTCGATCCCCTGGCTGCGGCGGATGGCCCGCGCCGCGTAGTACACGATCAGCCCAAAGACGACGATGCCGCCCATGAACGCCGGAATCCACCACACGTTCTTGGAATCGCCGAACAGCGCGAGGGCCGGGTAGGCGACCGTCAGCCAGGTCAGGAAGATCATGACCAGGATCGATAGCGGGGCGACGATCTTCAGGACCGGGATGCCGAACCAGTTGATGTTCGCGGGAGACGCGCGGTAGAGGTCCGGCCTGCGATCGGGGAAGACGAACGCCGCCACCCCCACGATCACCACGCACACCACCCCGGCCAGGACGCCTAATGCCAGCCAGGTCGCGAAATCGGTCGACACGACGCTCCAGGCCAGCATCAGGGTCACTAGGCCCATGACCAGGAGAATCGCCGGCACGGGCGAATGGGTCCGCTCATTGACCTGCGAGAACCGCTCCGGAAGCAGCCGATCGAACGACCAGGCGAAGACGGTGCGAATCGGCATGAAGGTGTTGCCCACCATCGCCGGCAGGCTCCAGAAGAGGAAGGAGCCAACGATCAAGATGGTGAGGATGGGCACGTTGTACACGAGCGACGCCATGAAGTGGTACCACGGCCCGGTCGGGATCTTGTATGCCGCGTTGCCGGCGGTGTTCACGGCCACCATGAAGTCGTAGCCGGTGACCTTGAAGAGGAGCAAGACGCCGATCACGATGAACACCACATCCCAGGCCAGAGCGCCGAACATGACGTTCATCTGGCGGGATCGGTTCGAGGCGCTCTTCAGCTCCCCCGACAGGTAGACCGACCACCAGTTCCACATCATGAAGACCATGATCGCGAAGATGGTGGGCAGCGTCGCATCCCACTTCCCGACGTCGGGATGAGCTCCCGCGGCATGGGCGGCGGAGATGACCGCCTGTGCCGTCCCGCCGCCGAACTTCGCGTTCAGGCTGTTGAAATTGTTCACAAAGTCCGAGTTACTGCCGACCAGCAGGACGACGAACGCCAGGAACGTGCCCAGCGAGGCGATGATCCAGAAGCTGTTCTGCCAGCGGAACGTGGCGCGCACCCCGGCCACGTGGATCGCCGTCATCAGCGCGATCATTGCGAAGCCGCCGATGAAGATCCACAGGTTGTCTGTCTGAAGGCTGGTGCCCCAGCTCGTCAGGGTGTCGTTGTTGAAGGTGACGCCCAGCGTCACGAGGACGGGACCGAGGGCGAAGACTGGGAAGTACCGCGCCCAGAAGGTCGCCCCGATCATGGCTGACAGCGCGGCGCCGAAGTTCGAGATCGTGGCGAGAGGTGGCGACAGGATCCGGCTGACCCACACATAGTCGCCACCGGTCCGCGGCATGCTCGAGGCCAGCAGGGCCATCATGATCAGGACCGGCACGTTCAGGACGAAGGAGATGATGGTGGCCCAGACCAGGTCCGCCCCCGGGAACGCGCTGAGCGCGAAGAACACTCCCCATGCCAGGGTCGCGCCCACGGGCGCCGAGAAGACGGCGTTGTAGATCGTCGCATCAACGGCCGATGCCTCACGCACCAGTCCGGTGCTGTTACGAACGAACAGGCCCCCGCCCGTTTCAGTCGTCGATGCCACTCATCAACCTCCAGCTCGACCGGTGCATGAGCCGAATCGTTAGTTGACACGCCGCCTCGGGTCCAGCGATAGTCGAACACAATCGAACACTTCTCGTCAACGAATTTTGTGAGCGTGGGGACCGATGCCGACGGAGTCGCCTCCGAAGAGACAGGTGCGCAAGGACCGGGTCGTCCACCCGGTCGATCGCCGCCATCGGATCCTGGCGCGTGTCGCCGCCGAGCAGACGATCCACGTCGCGCAGCTGGCGCGCGAGCTGGGCGTCTCGGAGATGACGATTCGCCGCGACATCCGCCGGCTCGAGCGTGACGGGTTCCTGCGCCAGACCTACGGCGGCGCGACGGCGCACATCACTCGCTCTTTCGACGTCTCCTTCAACGCGCGAGCCCTGCAGCATTCGCGCGAAAAGCGATTGATCGGGATGCGGACCACCGAGCTGCTGGACGGTGCGCGCGTGATCTTCCTCGGGATCGGGACGACGGTGGAGCAATTCGCCCGCTATCTCCCGCCCCATCCGGAGATGACCATCGTCACCGCCTCGCTCCCCATCGCCAGCCTGCTCGGCACGCGCCCCCTTCGCACGGTGGCAATCGGAGGCGCCGTGCTGCGGGACGAGCTCTCCTGCAATGGTCCTTCCGCCATCCGCGCCCTCGGACGCTACCGATTCGACCTCGCGGTGATTGGAGCAGCCGGACTATCTGCGCGCTGGGGGATCACGGAGCTGACCGACGATGAGGCCGAGATTCAGCGGACTGCCATCGACCGGGCGCAACAGGTGATCGTGATGGCGGATGGCTCGAAGATCGGCTCCGCGACGAACGCCATCGTCGCCGGCGCCGAGCGCATCGACACCCTGGTGACAGACGCCTCGGCTTCGTCCGCCGAGCTCGGTCGGCTCAGGGGCCTGGGCGTGCGGGTCGTCGTCGCAGGTCGTCCAAGCCTCGACGCGCGAAGCGGCGTGCGGGCTGCGGCTGGAGGTTCGCGTTGAGCAGTCTCGAGGCGCTGTTCGGCTCACCCAAACCGGTCATCGCGATGCTCCATCTGGGCGCGTTGCCCGGCCGCCCAAAGCACGACCGAGCCACCGGGCTCGTGGCCATCGTAGACTCGGTTCGCCGCGACCTGGGAATCCTTCAGGATGCCGGCGTAGATGGGGTGATGTTCTGCAACGAAGCCGATCTGCCGTACCAACTGCAGGTCGGCCCGGAGATCACGGCAGCCATGTCGTCGGTGGTCGGCCAGCTGCGACCGGAAATCAGCATTCCCTTTGGAGTAAACCTGCTCTGGGACCCGATTGCCAGCCTGGCAGTCGCGCGGGCCACCGGCGCCCGATTCGTGCGCGAGGTAATGACCGGGGTCTACGAGAGCGACCTGGGCATGATCGAGCCCCGTATCGGGGAGATCGCCGGTTACCGCAGCGCCATCGGCGCCGAGGACGTCCTGCTCTTCGACAACATCCAGCCGGAGTTCGCCAGTGCGGTGGGCAATCGCACGGTTGCCGACCGGGCTCGTGGGGCGGCCTTCATGGGGGTGGACGCGATCCTCATCAGCGGACCAGCCGCCGGCATGCCATTCGAGATGATCGACCTGCGGGCCGCCAAGGAAGCCGTCCCCGAGACCCCGGTGCTGGCGAACACGGGCGTTCGCGCCGAGCAGATCTCGGAGATCTTCCGAGTGGCCGATGGCGCGATCGTGGGCACGAGCCTCAAGGTCAACGGCGTGACCTGGAACCCGGTGGATCCCGAGCGGGCCAGGCGGCTGATGGAGGCAGCGCGCCAGGCGCGATCGAACCTCGCCCCAGCCTGATCGCGATCCGGCTCTCAGCATGGCGCGCCGCACGAGGATCTTCTTTGCCACCGATCTCCACGGATCCTCGCGATGCTTTCGGAAGTTCATCAATGCCGGTCCGGTCTACCGCGCCGACGTGCTGGTTCTGGGCGCTGACCTGGCCGGCAAGGCGATCCAGTCCATCGTCCACGGCCAGAACGGGCGTTGGCGATGTACGTTCATCGGCACGAATTACGATGTGGCCGAAGGGCAGGAGCTCACCGACCTCGAGAAGCTGATCGAGGATCACGGCTACTACCCATATCGCGCGGAACCAGGCGAACTGGAGGCGCGGCGCGACGCCGGGACCCTGGACGAGCTCTTTCTGTCGCTGATGCGAGTCAGGCTCCAGGGATGGCTCGAGCTGGCTGACGAGCGCCTGCGGCCGCTGGGGCTGCCGGTGTACGTCATGCTCGGCAACGACGACCCGCCCCAGCTGCAGGCGCTGCTCGACCAGTCGCCGTGGGCCAAGCCCGCCGAGGGCCGCATCCTGCAGATCGACGACGACCACGAGCTGCTGAGTTGGGGATACTCCAACATCACTCCCTGGAACAGCCACCGCGAACAGACGGAGGAGCAGCTCTCGGCGACCCTGCACGGGCTCGCCGCCAAGCTCAACGACCCGGCTCGCTCCGTCTTCAATGTGCACGTGCCGCCGCTGGGATCCGGGCTCGATGAGGCCCCCGTGCTCGACGAGAATCTGAGGGTGGTCCAGGTGCTCGGCCAGGTGAGGTTCGCGCCTGTGGGTTCATCGGCCGTTCGCCAGGTCCTGTCGGACGTACAGCCGCTCCTGGGCCTGCACGGCCATATCCATGAATCGTCCGGCATACGCCGCCTCGGGCGGACATTGGCGATCAACCCTGGCAGCGACTACGGCACAGGGGCCCTGAACGGTGCCCTGGTCACCCTGGAGGCGGACAAGATTGTCGCGCACCAGCTGGTTCGCGGATGAGCGCGGTGTCCGCCGATCGACAGTGGACCGACGCGTTGGTGGCCATCGACGTCGGGACGTCGGGAGTCAGGGCCGCTGCATTCGATTTCGGCGGTCGGCGCCGTCTCGAAGTTCGTCGCTCGTACCCCACGAATACGCCGCACCCAGGTTGGGCCGAGCAGGATGCGCGGCAATGGCGTCGGGCCACCATCAGTGCCCTTACCGCTCTTGTCCGCGAAATGGGGCCGAGACGGCGAGTCCATGCAATCGGCCTGACCGGGCAGTGCCCAACGGTGGTGCTCGTCGACGCGCGTGCCCGTCCCATTGGACCAGCCCTCATCTATCGCGATAATCGCGCCACAGCCGAAGCCGCAGAGCTGCGCAGACGTTTTGGGGAGGTGTGGCTGCATCGGCGAACCGGACATCGAGCTGCAGCCTTCCACATCCTGCCCAAGCTACTTTGGCTACGCGCAAACACTCCGGCGGAGTGGCGGCAAGCGCGGCTCGCGCTCCAGCCCCGGGACTGGATCGCCCTCACCCTGACGGGAGAGGTGGTCACCGACGGCAGCCATGCGGCCGCCACGCTGGCCTTCGACCTTCGCGGACGTCGCTGGGACAACGAGATACTGGGGCCTCTCGCCCTCGAGGACAGCCTGTTCCCGCCCGTGCAGGACTCGTCTGCGGTGGTCGGCACCTTACGGCGCGACGTATCCGAGCGCTTGGGCCTTCCCATCACGACGCCGATTGTGCTCGGCGGCGCTGACAGCCAGGCCTGTGCGCTCGGGGCAGGAGTGATCGCGAGCGGACCGGTCAGCGAGATGGCCGGCTCATCGACGTGCCTCAACGAGGCGGTCGCCGAGCCTCTCGACGCGCTCGATGTGACGCATTACCCGCACGTGATCGGCCGCGGGTATACGACAGAGACCGGCATCAACACGAGCGGCGCCGCGATTGGCTGGGTTGCCGACCTGTTGTTCGGCGGACGGCGCGGTCCGGCTGGCGCCGCCGCCTTCACGCGTCTCGATCAGGAGGCCGGAGCAGCGCCCGCCGGCGCTGATGGGGTCCTGTTCGTCCCGGCATTGGCGGATGGGGAGCGCGACGACCCCAATCTGTCGGCTGCATTCACGGGGCTCTCGAT
>VBJP01000088.1 GCA_005880165.1 Chloroflexota bacterium
CGAGGCGGCGGCGGGTGTTCCCCAAGCTCTGCACCAGCTACTCAACGGGCTCGTGCAGGTCGTCAACGGTCTGGCGGGTCTTAGCAATCAGGCCGGCGATCGCCACGGCTTGCCAGAAGGGGCACGCATCAGCGACCATTCGATGGCTGGTCTGGCCGTCCATGCCGCCGGGACGGTATGCTTGTTCCTCGTTCGGGCACACAGGAGCGGCCGGCGTGCGACCAACTCTGTCTAACATCACGATCAACCTGACGTCGGCTTCGCGTTGCTCAGCCGCCGCAGGTTATCGTGGGCGTTCGCCCCATCTGCGTGACGCGCGGAGGAGGTCGGCGCTCTGATAGAGTCCGGACCAAGGAGGGCGCGATGACTGCTGAGCCGCTGATCGTCTCTGATCCGAAGGTGATGATGGGCAAGCCCGTGATCGCGGGAACCCGTATCACCGTCGATCTGATTCTTGAGAAGCTCGGCAGCGGCGAGTCCGTCGAAGCCGTCCTGGAGGCACATCCCCGCTTGACGCGGGAGGCGGTGTTGGCCGCCCTTCGTTTCGCGGCTCAGGTGCTTCGCTCCGAGGTCGTGTACCCGATTACCCGATCCGCGTGAACCTGTTCGCCGATGAAAGCGTCGACCGGCCGGTGGTAGAGCGCCTACGCCTGGACAGCCACGACGTTGTCTTCGTGGCTGAACTCGCGCCGAGCATCACCGACGATGAGGTTCTCCGAACCGCCAACGACCGGAGCGCTGTTCTCGTGACGGCGGACAAGGACTTCGGCGAACTCGTCTTCCGCCAAGGTGCTGTCCACGCCGGCGTAGTCCTGCTGAGGCTGGCCGGAATGGCGAACGCAACCAAGGGGGAGATCGTCGCTGAGGTCTGCCGACTCCGCGGACCGGAACTGATTGATTCGTTCACGGTGATCTCACCAGGCCAGGTTCGCATCCGTCACCGGCTGTGACCTGGTCAGAGGGTCGAACTTCCGGATGCAGGCGGCCGCGGCTCGCTTCGCTCGCTGCGGCGCCTGATCCGGAGCGTTAGGCGGCGATGAGGCACCATTCGCGATCCCACCCACTTGGACAGAAGATGCCGACCGGTCGACCGTCGTTTGGCGCGAATGCTAGGGCGGCGACGCTGCTCGGCGCCCTGTTTGCGACCACCATCCTGAGTTCTTGTGCTGCGATTGAGACCGCGCCGCCGCCAGCGACCACGCCTCAAACGGTCGAAGAGGGATTCTTCCCTGGCGCGGATGGCGTTCAACTCTTCTACCGAAAGGTTGGGACCGGAAATCCCACCGCTGTCTATCTCCATGGGGGACCTGCCAGCTTGGCGGACGGAGGCTACTCACTAGATTCACTGGCAGCGGGGCGCACGCTGATCGCTTTCAACCAGCGAAGCGGTGGTCGCTCCCAGCTCATCGATGACCCAATGCGCCGGTCGGCGGAGTACTACATCCGCGACTTGGAAGCGTTGCGCCAGCACTTCGGCATCAAACAGATGACATTGATTGGTCAATCGTGGGGTGCGATGCTCGCGGCGATGTATACCGCGAGGCACCCGGAAGCGGTCACTCGTCTGCTGCTCCTTTCACCAGCGCCGCCAGCAGCGAGATTCTGGCCGGAGCGGCAGGCCAAGACAGCCGCTGCGATCGGTGAGCCCGGAGTTCAGCGCCTGATGGAACTGGAACGCGAAATGCGGACGGCACCGGACGAGAAAGTGCCCACTCTGTGCAGGGAATTCATCGAGATCATCTTTCGCGCGTACCTGAACGATGTGTCGGCGTTGCGCCGAATGCCGGTCGGGTACTGCGACTTCTCACCCGCAGCGCTGCGTTACGAACTCGATGCGCCGGAGCTTTTGGCGATGGGCGACTTTGACCTGCTTGCTGACTTGGCGAAGTTGCAGCAACCAGTCTTGGTGGTCGAGGGTGCTGAAACGAAGGTGCCAATGAATGCCACCCGCGCCTGGGCTCACGCATTCCCAAACGCGCGCCTGCTTTTGGTGCCCGGGGCCAGCCACCTGACCTGGCTAGAAGGGGATGTGCCCAGGCTTATGGTCGAATTGAATATCTTCCTGGCAGGCGAATGGCCGCAGGGAGCAAAGAGATAGTGCGTCGATGGTGGTCAAATTGCCGCCTAACCCCTCGTTGCACCGGACTCGCCTTCGGCGAGCCGGTGAACTCAAACGTTTAGAGGCAGAGGGATGCCGTCTCTGAACGAGGTACCCGTGAAAGACTGGTCGGGCTTCGAAGCCGAAGCCGAGCGCATCCTCGCGGACTTCGATGCGCGTCGCGGTACCAGTACCGGTTATGTATCCGATCCCTTGTTCCGTGGCCACGCGGATGCAGCCTGGCCACTGCTTACCACGCTGGAGCGCTTCTCGCCGAAGCCGTGGTCCGTCAGTGCGTATCACCGACTCCTCTGGTCCGTACGGCCTGCGGTCGTCTCGCTGACATCCCGAGACTGGCAACTCGGTCCCGACGAAACGGTGGACGAAGGTCATCACGGGCCGCCTCCCGGCTACGAGTTCATGATCTACCTCAGACACCACAGCTTCCCGTCCCCGCTGCTGGATTGGTCCCGCTCGCCGCATGTTGCAGCATTCTTCGCCTTCGCGCCGCGGCCACATCCAGCGTGCCAAGCCGTAGCCGTCTTCGCGTTTCGTGAGCACGTTGGCCCCGGCAAGTCCTGGTCCGGCGATGGAGCGCGTATTGTTGGTCTCGGGCCCTACGCTGTTACGCACGAACGCCACTACGCGCAGCAGTCCGAGTACACGATCTGCAAGAAGCGGCTCAACGACGCGTACGTTTACTGTGGTCACGAGGAGACTCTTCTTGATCGGGTCGTTCCCCAGGACCTGCTGAGCAAGTACGTCATTCCCGTGACCGAGCGCCGAACATTCCTTCGGAAGCTGGAGTCGATGAACATCCACGCGTACTCGCTCTTCCGCGACGAGGCAGCTCTGATGCAGACGCTTGCGTACCGCGAGATCGAAAGACATGACCCCTAACTTCACGATCGATCTGACGTCGGCTTCGCGTTGCTCAGCCGTCGCAGGTCATCGTGGGCGTTGGGCAGACCAGTCGGAGTCGGCCACGACCATGACGACTCAAGCGGTCATTGTCGGTCGCGGTGGTGGATTGCTTACTTGGGACGGACGGTTGTGAGGCTCGCGGTTATCCGGCCCGCCACCGCTGTGGTCCTTCTGCTCCTTTCGGCGTCACTCGGCACGGCTGCGGCCCAGCTCTCGGCGAAGGTGCCCCGGGTAGGTTATCTGAATCCGGGCTCCCCTTCTGACCCGTTAAGTCAGCGCCGTCTCGAGGCCTTCCGCCAAGGCCTGCGCGAGCTGGGCTATGTGGAAGGTCAGAACATCGTGTCCTTTCGGCAAGCATGCGCTGACGCCGGCCGCGCGGCTATGGACGGCAGGTGCGGAGTGAGCGCATCGGGTCGAGGCGGAGCAGACGGCGGCCGCCGCTCAGCGCGGCGGCCCCACCCGGGACTGGAGCTCCGCCAGCGTCGCCGCGTAGTTCCACGGCAGCCACTCGCTCGGATCGAGCGCGACGGCCTGAGGGTGCCGCTGGAGGGCGACGAGGTAGTCGAAGGGCGAGACATCGTTGAGTTCGGCGGTGTGAATGAGGCTCATGAAGACGTCGCCGACGCGTGCGCCGGCGAGCGACCGGTAGAACAGGGCGTTCTTGCGATGCAGGATGGCTTTCTTCAAGGCCCGCTCGCAGAGGTTGTTGTCCAGCGGGGCACCGGGCATGCGGAGGAAGAGGGTCAGCTTCGCCCAGTGCTTGAGCATATAGGCGATCGCGGTGCCGAGCCCGGAGTTCGGCTCGACCTGATGCTCGTCGAGTTGCTGGCGCAGCCACGTCTCGAGCTCCGTCATTCGCGGGCTGCTCTCCGCTTGGTGCACGTCCAGGCGCTCCTCGGTGGACAGCGCGCGGGCGCGGGCGAGCGCATCGGTCCGATAGACCGCGCGCAACGTTTCGAGCACGTACCGGACCTCGGCGGGGAAGTTGTCGACGACGTCGACGAAGCGACGGCGCGCATGAGCGAGGCAGTGGGCCAGCAGCGTGTCGAAGGGGCCGGCGGTGTTGGTGGCGAGCGCGTCACACATCTGGATGGGCGGCGTGAGGTCGGCAGCGCGCCGGGCCAGGACAGCGGCGAGATTCTCCCCGGCGTGCTGGGCGCCGGTGAAGAACAGGGCGATGTGGTGGCCGTCGCGCGTGGCGACGATGCCGGAGGTGAACACCCCCGTGCGCGCGTCCGTTTCCTCGTCATCGGCGACGGCGCGGCGCTGCTCGGCGGTGAGCGCGAGGACCTTCATCGTGGTGTCGTCGTTGTAGACGACCTGCCCCTGGGCCGCCTGCGCGCAGAGTTCGTCCCAGGCGGGGACGAGTTGCGGCAGCGCGTCGTGCACGAGCTGCCACTGCGTCGCCGCCGGCAGCGGGATGCGCAGCCCCCGCTGCAAGACCTCGATGCGATGAAAGGGCAGGCCACCGCCGTACTTGAGCAGCCCGATCATGCTGGTCGCCGTCGCGTCGTACTTGGCGTCGCCGACCTCCGCGGGCGCCGGCGCGGTGAACACCTCGCCGCACAGGTTGCACCGCCAGCGTTCGCACTCGTAGACGGTGGCGCCCAGGGGCGCCATGCCGGTGATCCGCACCAGCGTCGCCGGCTCGGCCAACGGATAAATCTTGCCCGTCGTGCACCCGGGGCAGCGGTCGCCGCGCTGGAGCGAGGGGTGCGGGATCGTGACCCGGTCGGCACCGGTGTACGCCGCCGCGCTCAGGCGCCCGTGGCCCGGACGCGGGGGGCGAGGCTCCGACGAACTGGACGCGGCGTCCGCGCCCGCTTCAGGGGGCGGCACGCCCGGCGAGGCGTCCGCGCCGACGATCGTGCGCGTCTTCTCCGTCGGCGCGCCGAACAGCCAGCGGCGCAACCGCTCGAGCGAAGCCCGCTTGGCCTCGAGCTCCGCGGTCATGAACGCGAGCGTATCCATCGCGGCCTTGAGCGTGGCGTGGTCGTCCGCGCTCAACGCCGTCTTGGCGCGCTCCACGATCGCGCCCAACTCGTCGAAGCGCAGCTCGATTCTCGGCGGCGCGGGTCGCGACGTCGGCGGCTTCTGGCGATGTCGACTCATGGCATGGTCCTCGTCAACGGCGTGCGAAAGTCCGGCACCAGGGGATAGCCCAGGACGTCTTTGACCGGCTGGGTCGCCCGCATGGTCGGCGCGTTGTGCCCGCGACCGGTGGTGCGCCCGAGCACCCGCCAGTTCGCCGCGCGATAGCAGGTGCCGCGGAAGCGCGCCGGGTCGATGAAGGTCTCCAGGAAATAGAGGGGATGGCCGTAGAGCTGTTGCCAGTCTGCCGACACGCGCGTCGCCAGTCGCCCCAGCACGTGCGACGCCAGATGCGGGACCCTGACCCACGGCAGAATCAAGAAGCGCGAGTTGTAGGCAATGAACCGCACGTTGCGTCGGCGCGCGGCCGCCGACCAGCCGATGAACCGATCGCGCGGGCCGAGGTGACGCGGCGCCGACCCCCAGGCGACACACGCGACGGGGCGCCCGGCGGCCCAGACCAGATACTTCAGGTGGGCGCCGACGGGCTGCTGATAGCCGAGATAGTGGTACTGCGCGAGCAGGCTATTGAAGAGCCCTTCGTCCGCCGTCCGGCGGACCTGGCGGATCTCCAGCGGGCGCAGCGCGCGCAGCGCGCCGGTGAGCGGGCTCGTGTCCAGGCGCACCGCCGGCGCGCTGGTGCGGGGCCGCCAGGGCTTCGCCGTGCGCCAGCGCGCGGGCGGCAGGACGAGCTGGCCGGCCCGGTGCAGCGCCAGCAGCAGGCCGCGACACACGCCGTCGCACGGCTGCCCGTTCGGTTGCCGCCATTGCCAGGCCGCGCAGACGGCGAAGGACAACGCCCGCCGGCTGAGCTGCGGCTGCGTGGCGATCACCTCGCGGAGGAACTCGACGTCGCGGCGCGTGATCGCGCGGCCGCGATATCTCAGGACGACGTCCACGCCGCGGGAGCGTAGCAACGCGCGGCGTAGAACGCAAGTTTCGCGTGCGGCTATCTCGTGGCGACGCGCCGCCACACCGGCGCGGCATCGGGCGCGTGTGGATCGCCGGCCACGATCAGTCGCTGCAGCTGATGGGCCTCGAGCGACGTCGCCGCTCCCGCACTCGTCGGCCACCAGCGAAACCGGTTTCGCGAGAGGCGCTTGTGCGCGAGCCAGAACCCCTGGCCGTCATAGACCAGGATGCGCAGCGCGGTCTGCCGGCGATTGCGAAAGACGAACAGCCACCCCGAGAACGGATCTGCCGCCAGCACCTCCCGACAGATCCGCGCGAGGCCATCGATGCCCTTGCGGAAATCCACGGCCGCGACGGCCACCAGGATGCGCATCTGCGGGGTGATCTGAATCATCGGGCCCGGGCCCAGGCCGCCTGCGTGAGCAGCACGAGGTCCGCCATCGTCACGCCGGTGACTTCGATGCGCAGCCGGCGATCGCGCGACGCGGCCAGATCGATCACGCACGGGCCGAGCTCGCTCGGGCGCGCGGCGGTCGGCAACTCGACGAAGGCGGGCGTCGGCACACGCCCCGGACTAGCGGTGTCCAGGCGCTTCTTCAGCGAGCCGTAGTCGATGCGCAGTGTGCGGGCCGTGGTGTACAGCCCGTGCTGTCGCGCCAATGCGACGGCGGCCGCCCACAGCGCCGCGGGCATCGGCGCGCCACGATGCGTCCGCGTTTCACGCCAGCGTGCGATCCGCCGTCGCGTGTGCTGCAGTCCGAGGGACCTGGCGCTGATTGCCATCATCCGTCCTCCTGTCTCGGTGATGAACGGACGGTAGCAAGCTTGGTCAGGTCAATTCACGCACGCTTACTGGAAGGACACGAAGTAACGCGCCTCGCCGGAGCGATCGCCGCGGGTGGCGACATGCCGGCGCTCGTGGCGGCACTACAGCAGCGCGAGCAGCGACGTCAGCAAGCCCGTACCGAGCTTGCGGC